>JBFFWJ010000411.1:0-3922 GCA_041570315.1 Longimicrobiales bacterium
AGGGGACGACCGTACGGCTCTGGTCGTGCGGGGCTGACGGATCCCGACGGTCGTGACCAGGGGAGGCGCCGGGCGCCCGAAGCGCTCGCTCGGGCAGAACTTCCTGGTGGATCCCAACCTGCAGCGCAAGATCGTGGCCGCGCTGGGTGCGGGCCCGGGTGACGAGGTGCTCGAGATCGGCCCGGGGCGAGGTGCGCTGACCCGGCACCTCGTGGGCGCCGTCGGTCGGCTCCTGCTCGTCGAGCTCGACGACGCGCTGGCAGCCGAGCTGCAGGGGCGTTATCGGGACCGGCCGGACGTTACCGTGGTGCACGGCGACATCCTCGACGTGTCGCTGGAGGACCTCGCGACCGACGTGTCGGAGCTCAGGGTGGTCGGCAACATCCCCTACAACGTGACGACCCCCATCATCTTCCGGCTCCTCGAGCGCCCCCGGCCGAGGGAGGTCGTGCTGATGGTCCAGGCCGAGGTCGCCGACCGGATCGTGGCGCCGGTGGGAACCAAGGCCTACGGGGCTCTCTCCGTGGGGGTTCGGAGCGTGGCGTCCGTCGAGCGTCTGTTCACCGTCGGGCGCGGTGCCTTTCGACCCGTGCCGGGCGTGGACTCGGCGGTGATCCGGATCACGCCCTTCCGTCCCGAGCGCACGTCGGCCGCGGACGAGCGGCGGCTGCGCAGGCTCGTGCGGGCGTGCTTCCAGTGGCGTCGCAAGCAGATCGGCAAGACGCTGCGATCGCATCCCGACCTCGCCCTCGGCGACGACATCGTCGAGCGGGCCGCCGACGCGGCCTCGGTAGCGCTCGAAGATCGGCCGGAGCGCCTGCGTCCCGAGCAGTTCCTGGCCCTGGCAGCCGCATTGCCGTGACCCGGGCGGATCTCTACTTTTGTGACGCTTTTCACAAGCCCGCCGGTCCCCACGGCGTCTCGTCGCCATCCGCATCGCCTCCGTGACCAGAAAGATCCCCGAAAGCACCGTACGGCGGCTGTCCCACTACCTTCGGTCGCTCGAGGGCTTCGCAGGCGAGAGCGGGGGGACCGTCTCGAGCGAGGAGCTCGCCGCCCGAGGACAGACCACCGCCGCCCAGGTCAGGAAGGACCTGTCGCATTTCGGCTCCTTCGGCAAGCGCGGGCTCGGGTACCGGGTCGACGAGCTGCGCGCGAGGCTCCGCCAGATCCTGGGCCTCGACCGCGGGTGGCGCGTCGCCCTGGTGGGTGCCGGCCGCATCGGGCTCGCGCTCTTCGAGTATCCCGCGTTCGAGACTCGGGGCTACGAGTGCGTCGCCATCGTCGATGCGGATCCGCAGAAGATCGGACAGAAATGGGGCAGGCTCACCATCCGCGGGCCCGACGAGCTCGAGGGCCTCATCCGCGACCTCGAGGTGGAGCTGGTCATCCTCGCCGTGCCGGCGGAGGCGGCTCAGGAGATGGCGGGCCGCGCGGTCGAGGCCGGGGTGAAGGGGATCCTGAACTTCGCGCCGATCCGGCTCAACGTGCCCCCGCGGGTGCCGGTCGAGGACGTGAACCTCGTGATGGAGCTCGAGGCGCTCTCCTTCGCGATCACCCAAGGCGCGCGGGACTAGCGGCCTGGTACAGATGAACGATTGGCATGGATCGGGTGCGTCGCCGCGCCACCCTCGATGCTCGACAACCATCCGTTGCAGGCCACTCGTGGAGTCGCGGAACCATCGGCGGCTCACCGCGCCACCCTCGATGCTCGACCATCGCGCACCGGATGCGTGCAGGGCTTCCCCGGGTCTCGGGTGAGCGGCAGCGGGCGGTCATGAGCGGTCCGGGCGACGCCTCCCTGATCCGCTCGGCGGCGCAGCACCTGGCCGACGGCCCGGCGCACACGCTCGACCTGGCGCGCGACGTCCTCGGGCTTCGCGGTCATCCCGGGGCCGCTTCGGCCGCCGTATTCCAGCTCCTCGGAACGGATCCGCGCTTCCGGGTCGACGCTCAGGGGGTGTGGAGCCTGGACGAGGCGCTGGCCCCCCTGGGGGCGCCCCTGGCCGACGTCGGGTTCGCGGTGGTGGACGTCGAGACGACGGGCGGGGCTTCGGGGCACGGCCATCGCATCACGGAGATCGCGATCGTCGAGGTCCGGGGCGGCCGGATCGTCGACGAGTACGAGACGCTGGTCAACCCCGGTCGCGCGATTCCTCCCGGGATCGCCGCGCTGACCGGGATCACGACCGAGATGGTCGGGGCGGCCCCGTACTTCGAGCACGTTTCGGACGAGGTCGAGCGCCGGCTGCAGGGGCGCGCCTTCGTCGCGCACAATGCCTCCTTCGACTGGGGGTTCGTGTCGGCCGAGCTCGTGCGCGCGGGCGGGGACGCGCCCCACGTGCCGAAGCTGTGCACGGTGCGCATGGCGCGGCGGCTCGTGCCGGGGCTGCGCCGGCGCAACCTGGACGAGCTGTCCCGGCACTTCGGGGTCGTCGTCCACGCGCGGCACCGCGCGCACGGGGACGCGCTGGCGACGGCCCGTATCCTACTGCGGTTGCTCGACGAGGCGTCCGGACGGGGGATCGACGACCTGGCCACGCTCCAGTGGTATCTGCAGCGGCGTCGACAGCGGAAGCGCTTCGATCCGGGGCAGTACTCGCTCGAGCTCCCCGGCTACGAGGGTAGATCGCGCTCGGCGCACAGATGGAGGAGGTAAGGACCATGACGCCCGATCACGAAGGCCTTCCGCTGAGCCGCAGCACGCGGGTCGGCTCGATCCGAATCCACGGCGTGGAGGCCGGCGTGCAGATGCTCGACGGGGGCGCGATGTTCGGCATCGTCCCGAAGCCGCTCTGGGAGCGGCGCATTCCCGCGGACATGCGCAACCGGATTCCGCTCGCGCTCCGGTGCCTCCTGGTCGAGGCCCCGAACGCGCTCGTCCTGATCGATACCGGGATCGGCAACAAGGAATCGGAGAAGTTCCACGACATCTACGGGGTCATGAATCGGGGCGAGCCCACGCGCCTCGAGGACGCGATCCGAGACGTGGGCTTCGAGCCCGCCGACGTCGACATCGTGCTGAACACGCATCTGCACTTCGACCATGCGGGCGGCAATACGCTCCGCGATCCGGCCGGTGCCGTGCGGCCGTCGTTCCCCGGCGCGCGCTACGTCGTGCAGCGGGGAGAGCTCGATTTCGCCTCGAGCCCGAACGAGCGGATCCAGGCGAGCTATCTTGCGAAGAACCTGGCTCCCGTCACGGAGGCCGGGCTGTGGGATCTGTTGGAGGGGGACGGGGAGGTCACCGAGGGGGTCCGCGTCATGCTGACGCCGGGGCACACGCCGTTCCACCAGTCGATCCTCATCGAGAGCGACGGGGAGACGGCCTGCTATCTCGCGGACGTCTGCCCCACCTCGGCGCACCTGCCTCTGCCCTGGATCATGGGGTACGACCTCGAGCCGCTGGTGACGCTCGAGTCGAAGCGGGGCCTGTGGCAGAGGGCCCGGGCCGAGAGCTGGCTGCTGATCTTCGAGCACGACCCGCGGGTGCCGTGGGGACGGCTGGATCCGGACTCGGAGCGCCCCGTCCTGCTCGAGGAATAGACCGGACCCGGTGGCGGGCCCCGGGTGGCGGGACCGGCCCGCGAACCATGACCGGCCCTGCCTTTTTGGGTATCTTGACAGGCTGACTCTCCGCGCTCTGCGGCGCCTTCGCCTCGGCTTCGAGCGCTTCGCGTGGCAGATCCGAAGGATTCCAGGCACATGAGCGACGCATCCCGCACCGCGGTCATCCTCCGGGGTGGAGCGCGGACACCGATCGGCCGCTTCCTGGGCGGCCTGTCACCTCTTTCGGCTCCCGAGCTCGGCGCCATTGCGGTCCGGGCCGCCGCCGACCGGTCGGGTATCGACACCGCCGACGTCGACGAGGTCATCATGGGCAACGTCGTCTCGGCGGGGGCCGGGCCGGCGCCCGCCCCGC
>JBFFWJ010000412.1:0-3921 GCA_041570315.1 Longimicrobiales bacterium
AGGCGGGGCCGGAGGCCCCGACCCTCCGGAAGGTCGCGTCCACGGTCGCCTCGACCACCCACTCCCCCACCCCGGGCCCGATCGAGGCCGCCGCCGCTTCGTGGCCACGCACGGAGATCTCGGCGGCCCTCCTCATGCGGGCCAGCTCCGCTTCGCCCTTGCGCAGCCTCAGCTCGTCGAGGATCTCTCCCGGATCGGTGATCCCGCGCGGTCCGCGTCCGGCTCTGGCCCCGCGAGCCCGCGCACGGACCAGCGCGTCCAGCACGAGCGTCTCGACCACGTCCCCGCGGCCCAGGCGGAAGTGGATTCGATCCGCTCCGCTCAGCAGGTCCGGGAGGCGAAGGGCGAGCTCGCCCAGCGGATGACAGGCGTCCGGAGCGAAGCGCTCGGAAGCCCCCTCGGGCCCCAGCCGCGCGCCTGCCCAGCGCTCGGCATCGGCGTCGCGCTCCCGCACGAAGAGCTCGAAGCGCGGCTCCGCTCCGCCCACGAGGACCGCGACCGTCCCGGGCTCGGTCGCGCCCGTCAGGTAGTAGAGCTCCCGGTCCGGCGCGTACGGCCGCTCCGTGTCCCGCGACGCATACTGGAGCGGGGCCGCGGGGAGCACCATCGCGCCCCCACCGAGCCCCGCGAGGGCGGTCGCGCGTCGGCGCTCGAAGACGGCGATCGGGATCTCGGGGAGCTCGGGCGTCGTCATGAGGCTCAAGCTAGCGACACGCGGCAGGGGAAGTCACCCCGAACGCGGCCCGCGGCGGCTCCGGTTCCTGCCGACCGGCTCGCCGGGCCGCCCCGAGGCGCCGCGAGCGACGAAGGGATAGTGAGAATCCCGGTGGTCGGGTATCATGGTGACGCCTGGCCCGTGGCAGCCGCGGGCGACCGCGGCGTCGACCGGCGCGGCCCCTTCCCCCCCTCAGCGACACGAGCGCCTCCATGAATCGACCCGACGCACTCCGGCGGCGGATCTCGACGGTGACCGCCGGGACCGCTCTCCTCGTCTCCCTCCTCGCGTGCGGCGCGTCGGACGCCCTCGCGCAGGATCCGCGGCCCGACACGGTCCCCCAGTTCGACTTGGACACGCTCGTCGTATCCGTGCTCGGGGCGCCCGTGAGCTTGGGGCGAGCCGCCTACCCCGTCTCTGTGGTCGGAGAGCGTGACCTCAGGCAGGGCAAGACGGGCATGTTCCTCGAGGAGGCCCTGCGGTCGCTTCCGGGCGTTCAGGTGCAGAACCGCTTCAACTACGCCGTGGGTGAGCGGATCTCGATCCGGGGCTTCGGCTCCCGCTCGCCCTTCGGCGTCCGGGGGGTGCAGGTGATCGTGGACGGGATTCCGGCGACGCTGCCCGACGGGCAATCCACCGTCGATCACATCGACATCGGAACGCTCGGCAGGGTCGAGGCGCTCAGGGGACCGGCGTCGGCCCTGTACGGCAACTCCTCCGGTGGCGTCCTCCGCTTCGAGACGGAGATCCCCTCGCAGGCGCGGGTGAGCGAGGAGCTCACGATGGTCGGTGGCAGCGACGGGCTCCTCCGGCTCCAGAGCACGACGACCGGCACGGTGGGCGAGACCGGCTACCTGGTGAGCCTGAACCGTCTGAGCTACGAGGGCTTCCGGAAGGACGGCAGCGGGAACCCGTACGGCGGCGCCGATCGGTTCCACCTCAACACGCGACTCGAGCAGCCGATCGGGGGTGGCGCGCTCGGAATCACGCTCAACCACCTCGATCTCGACGCCGAGAACCCCGGCTCGCTGCGGCTCGATCTCCTGGAGGAGGACCCCACCCAGGTCTTCGCCCCTGCCTATCTGAACAACCGGACCGGCAAGGAGGTGCAGCAGAGCCAGCTCGGCGTGCGGTGGCTGGGCCCCGTGGGCGACCTCGAGGGCGAGGCGGTGGTCTACGGGGTCGTGCGGGACTTCCTCAACCCGCTCCCCGGCGACGTCGTCGACGTGGACCGGAGGGCCGGCGGAGTGCGGCTGTCGCTCGGCGGCTCCACCACCAGCGGCGACGTCGGCGTCGACCTGCGCGGCGGCGTCGCGCTCGACCTGCAGAACGACGACCGCCGCGAGTACGGCAACGACGGGGGGCAGCCCGAGGACCTCCGGCAGAACCAGACCGAAACCGTACGCAGCGTAGGCGTGTTCCTGCAGGGCTCCGTCGGCCTCAGCGAGCGCGTCGACGCCGTCGGCGGGCTGCGCTACGACCGCCACCGCTTCGAGGTGGACGACCTCTTTCCGGTGTCGGCGGGCAACGCCGACGACTCCGGTGCGCGGACCATGGACGCCTTCAGCCCCACCGTCGGCGTGCACGTGGCGGCCACGCCGGAGATCGGGCTCTTCGCGAACTTCTCGACGTCCTTCCAGACGCCGACGACGGTGGAGCTCGGCAACCGGGAGAGCGGCGCCGGCGGATTCAACCCCGACCTGGATCCCCAGACGGGCAGGAGCTTCGAGGTGGGGGCTCGCGGAACGGTCCAGGGCCGGTTCGCCTACGAGCTCGCCCTCTTCCGGACCAGCCTGCAGAACGAGCTGATCCCGTTCGAGAACGCCGACGAGCTGACGTACTTCCGCAACGCTGGGTCCTCGATCCGCAAGGGCGCCGAGGCGGTCGTGTCGGCGCGCTTCAGCGACGTCCTCTCCGGTCAGGCCTCGTACTCCTATACCGACGCGGAGTTCGAGGACTACGTCCTCAATCCCGGCCAGGTCGATGAGGCCGACTTCTCCGGCAACAAGGTGCCGGGTCTGTCTCCGACCCAGCTCCGGGCCAGCCTCCGTGCGAGCGCCTCGGACTGGTACGTGGAGGCCGGCGCGGAATACTCGGACGAGGTACCCGTCAACGACGCCAACGACCAAGCCTTCGCCGACGCGTACACGCTGCTGGGCATCCGGGTCGGCGCGAGCGCCCTCCCCCTGGGGGGCATCCAGATCTCTCCCTTCGCCGGCATCCAGAACCTGACCGACGAGACGTACGTGTCGTCCGTGGCGGTGAACGCCTTCGGGCGCCGCTTCTACGAGCCCGGTCCCGGGCGGACCTTCTACGTTGGCGGCACCGTCTCGGTATCCCGCTGACGGCACGGGGGTGGGCGATCGGTGACGCCCACTCCCGGGCCACCGTCACCGAGCGGCGCCTCCACAGCCCCGGGGGGTCTGGACGAGCGCCAGCGCGTTCACGACCGGTCGCTCGCCGGTCAGGTCCGATGGCCGGTTGACGGTGCGTCCGCGGATCACCATGACCGAAGAGCCGCCGCCGTCGAGGTTGAGGGCCTCGGTCGCCCCCAGCGCCTCGAAGAGCTCCGCGAGCTCGGAGGGTCATGCCGTCGGAGTGCGGGGCCTGACGCCCGTCCACCACCGCGAACCACGCCCAACCGCGCTCGGGGTCGTAGCCGACCGCCGTGCGGGGATGGCGGGCGGAGGCGAAGGAGGGACGCTCCGACACCTCCAGATCGCCCACCCGCGCGCCCGCGTCGAGAAGCTCGGGGAACCCGCCGACCGCCTCGGTGAGGCCGTCGCCTTCCTGCATCGAGACGAACCAGCCCACCCATATCGAGTCCGCCGAGACGTGGGTCGTGCCGATCCACGGCCCCGAGCCCGTCTTCCACGAGATCGTCGGCCGGGCTGTCGCCGCCGTCACCCGTCCCCCGCTCAGCTCGGTGCCGACCGTGAGCCCCTCCGGGGTGAAGAAGTCCGCGTTCACCGCCATCAGCACCCGTTCGTCGGACCGCGCCACCATCGACGAGACGCGCTCCCGCCCCGCGGCGCCCTCCTCCCGGGCCACGGCGCGCAGCACGTCGAGCCCGAGGTCGCACCGCCGACGCAGGTCCGCCTGAACGAGATGAAGCCCCCAGGGGCCCCGACCCGACCAGAGGTAGCGATACACGACGTCGGGGTCCAGCCGAAGCGTGCGGACGGTGTCGGGACGCAGGAGCGTGA
>JBFFWJ010000413.1:0-3913 GCA_041570315.1 Longimicrobiales bacterium
GATCGCCGACGGCTGGCTGCCCCCGCGCGGCGAGCCCCGCACGCTCGAGGGCGGGGGGATGCGCGTGCGCATGGCCACGGCGGGCCCGCGCACCTTCGAGCCCGCCCTGCTCGTGGGCGTGCTCCCCGACGGGGGCGTGGTGTTCTCGGACTCGTCGGCGTACGCGCTGCGCGTGGTCGCCCCGGGAGGAGGCGTGTCCCGGATCCTGCGCCGTCCGTTCACCCCGCGGCCGGTCACCGAGGCGATGCGCGAGGCCGAGCGCGAGCGCCGGCTGGCCGAGCTCGCCGAGGGAGGGGCGCCGCGCATGAGGGTCCTGGTCGGCCCGGGGGGCGGCCCCGCCCAGCCGGTCCCCGAGGCGCAGGTCAGGGCGATGCTGGAGAGCCGGATCGCCGCGATGGAGTTCTACGAGGAGCTCCCGGTCGTGCGCGACCTCGCGACGAGCTGGACGGGCAGGGTCTGGGTCGAGCGGCGCGGAGAAGAGCCGACCGGGCCCGGCCCCATCGACGTGCTCACCCCCGAGGGAGGCTACGCCGGCACCTTTCCCGCGGGCGCGACGGCGATCCCCAGCTCCTTCGGGCCGGACGGGCTGGCCGCGTGGGTCGAGCTCGACGAGCTCGACGTCCCCACCGTGGTCGTGCGCAGGCTCCCGCCCGCGCTCAGCTGAAGTCCTGGCCGAGGAGCACCGCGATGATGATCGCCGCCACCGCGAGCGGGGACACGAAGCGGATGAAGAAGCGCCACGCGCCGTAGCTGAACCAGCCGGGCTCCGTGCCGTCGGCGAGCTCGCCCTCGGTGACGCTGCGCGACATGGCCCATCCGGCGGCGATCGTGATCGCGAGCCCTCCGGTCGGAAGCATCCAGTTCGACACGAAGTGGTCCGCGGTCGAGAACCAGCCGGGCTTGCCCTCGAAGAGCTCCATCGTCGACAGGAGCGGCACCGGGCTGAACGACAGCGCGGCGAGGATCGTGAAGACGAAGACCGCGCCGCCGCACAGGAGCGTCGCCTTGTGGCGATCGATGTGGTGCTCGTCGATCACGTAGGAGGCGACGACCTCCAGGAGCGACATCGTGGAGGTCAGGGCCGCGAGCGCGACCAGCACGTAGAAGAGCGGCCCGAGCAGGTTCCCGAAGGGCACCTCGGTGAAGAAGAGCTCCGGGAGCGAGATGAAGAGCATGCCGACGGTCGAGCCGCTGACCTGCTCGGCCATGCCGGCCACCGAGAAGATCACCGAGAACATGATGATCGTCGCGACGAGCGCGATGAGCGTGTCGAGCAGCACGATCACGGCCGACGCCTTCACGATCGACTGGTTGCGCTCCAGGTAGGAGCCGTACGTCACCATCGCGCCCATGCCGAGCGAGAGGGTGAAGAAGGAGTGGCCGAGCGCCTCCAGGACGCCCCCGGCCTCCAGCCGGCCGAAGTCCGGCCGGAAGATGAAGCCGAGCGCCTCGCCGCTGCCGCTCATGCCCAGCGCGCTGACGAGCATGAGGACCAGGATGCCGAAGAGGATCGGCAGGAAGAGCCGGGCGATGCGCTCGATGCCCTTCTGGACGCCGAAGTACACGACGGCGACCGTGCCGACGCTGAAGGCGAGGGAGAGGCCGAGCTGGAGCCCGGGGTTGGCGACCTGCGCGTCGAAGATGGCCCCGGTCTGCGTCCCCGCCGGGAAGCCCCCGAGCATCCATTGCGCGGTCCGCGAGAAGTAGTAGAGCGACCACCCCGCGATCACCGTGTAGTAGCTGAGCAGGATGAAGCCGCACAGCACGCCCCACATCCCGACGACGCCCCACGCGGGTCCGACCGCCTCCTTGAGCGCGCCCACCACGCTCTTCTGCGTCGAGCGCCCGATCAGGATCTCGGCCATCATGATCGGAAGGCCCACGGCGGCGATGCACACCAGGTAGACCAGCACGAACGCCCCGCCGTTGTTCTCCCAGGTGATGAAGGGGAACTTCCACAGGTTGCCGAGGCCGATGGCGCTCCCGGTGGCCGCGAGGATGAAGCCGACGCTCGAGCTCCAGTTGCCGCGCTGCTCTGACATGGACGCTGCTCCGCGTGGGGAGGGGTCGTGGGCGGCGACAACTTATCCGGCCCCGTGAACTCCCAACAGTCAGCGGTTTACTCTTACCCGTCCGACCGGATACCTCGCCCGAGACCGCGTGATGCGACGCTCCCTACCGATGCTGGCCCTCCTGGCGTCCGCCGCGGCCTGCGGCGGCGCGGACCGCGGAGGGGCGTCGTCGGACGATCCCCTGCGCATCGCGCTTCTCACCGCCGGGCCCGTGAGCGACGCGGGCTGGTACGCGGGGGCCTACGAGGGCCTGCTCCTCCTCGAGGAGCGCCTGGGCGCCCAGGTCAGCCACCAGCAGACCAGCACGCCCGCGGAGTTCGACGAGGCGTTCCTCTCCTACGGCTCGGCGGGCTACGACCTCATCTTCGCGCACGGCTCCGAGTACCAGGACGCCGCCATCCGCGCGGGCGAGCAGTTCCCGGGCACCACGATCATCGTGTCGAGCGGAGGGCGCTTCTCGGCGAATGTCGTGCCGCTGATCTTCGGGCTCGAGGAGGGCAGCTACCTCGCGGGCATGCTGGCCGGGGCGATGACCGGGACCGGGGTCGTGGGGATGGTGGGCGGGGTGGCGATCCCCCCGGCGGTGGGGACCTTCCGCGCCTTCGAGGCGGGCGCGCGCGCGACGAACCCCGACGTCGAGGTCCTCGAGGCCTTCATCGGCAACTGGGACGACGTGGCCGCGGCGAAGGAGGCGGCCGTGGCTCAGCTCAGCCGCGGCGCCGACGTGCTCATCCACAACGTGGACGCGGCGTCCTTCGGCGTCTTCCAGGCGGTGCGCGAGGCGGTCGCGTCCGGCCGGACCACATGGGCGCTCGGCATGAACCGCGACCAGAACGACGTGGCGCCCGACGTGATCCTGGGCAGCGCCGTGATCCGGATTCCCGAGGCCTTCCTCGAGACGACGCTCGCGTGGCAGGACGGCGAGGTCGGCGGGGAGCCGATCTACGCGCGCTCGCGCCACGACGTCATCGACTTCGTCCTCAACCCGGAGCTCGCCGGGCTCGTCCCGCCGGACGTGGTCGCGGCGATCGACGAGGCCCGCACGCGCATCCGCTCCGGCGAGCTGGAGGTGCCTCGGATCCGCTTCGTCGAGGGCGAGCCCGGCTAGGCGCGCGCGTGCGGCGTCAGGCCCGGCCCGGAGCCGTCGGCCGAGCCGTCGGCCGGGTGGGCCGATCCGGGTGAGCCCCGCCGGGACAGGCCCGTGAGCGGGACCGTCGCGCGGCTCCGGGGGATCACCCGCAGCTTCGGGACCGTGGTGGCGCTCGACGCGGCCGAGCTCGAGCTGCGCGCCGGCGAGGTCCACGGCGTGCTGGGAGCGAACGGCGCCGGCAAGACCACCCTGCTCAACGTGCTCGGCGGCATGCTGCGGCCCGACGCGGGCCGGATCACCGTCGGGGGCGCCGAGGCGGCGCTGGCCTCGCCCCGCGACGCTTGGGCGCACGGGATCGCGCGGGTGCACCAGCACTTCACGCTCGTGCCGCGCCTGAGCGTCCTCGCCAACCTCGCGCTGGGCCTGCGCCACGGCTCGGGCTCGAGGCTCGACCGGGCCCGCGTGCGCGCCGACGCCGAGCGACTCGTCGAGCGCACCGGGCTCTCCGTGCCGCTCGACCGCGCCGTCGAGCACCTCGGCGTGGGGGACCGCCAGCGCGCGGAGATCCTCAAGGCGCTCCTGCGCGACCCCCGGATCCTCGTGCTCGACGAGCCCACGGCCGTCCTGACGCCCGCAGAGACCGGGGGTCTCTTCGCGCTCCTGCGGGAGCTCGCGTCCGAGGGGCGCGCCGTCGTCCTGGTCGCGCACAAGCTCGACGAGGTGCTCGGCGTGTCGGACCGCATCACGGTCA
>JBFFWJ010000414.1:0-3878 GCA_041570315.1 Longimicrobiales bacterium
CCACGAGGCGCCTCGGATGTGGGGGCGTCACGCCCCCGGGAGGCTCCGCGCTCGGCCCGATCCGTGGCTGGCCGATGGGGTTCCCGCCACGTCCCCACCCCCGGCGCCCCCCGGCCCCTCGCGGACGCCTGGTTCGGCACCCAGCTTTCCCCCGCCGGCGTACCCACACAGGAGAGCGCACCGTGACCGAGCGGACCCGGAGCTCGACGGACCACACGACCCGGCCCCGCCGCACGACGGCGTCTCGCGTCGCCGCGGTCGCCTGGCTCACGGCGGCTTCGGGCCTGCTGGCGGGCTCCGCCGCGGCCCAGGACCTGCCCGTGCACCCCGTCGTGCCCCTTCTCGACGACGACCGGCCGATCTTCGGGCAGTTCGTCAACTACATCGGGGTGGGAAGCGATCGGGAGGCCGCGGTCGCCCAGTCCCAGGAGCGCGGCTTCGACTACGTCGTGTACGACCTCGAGCACACGCCGTTCGACATCCCCCGCCTCGCCGAGTACATGCAGTGGCTCCTGGACCGCCGCGCGATCGCCGAGTCGGGCCTGACCGCCACCAAGACGGTGTTCGTGCGCATGCCGATGAACCTGCGCGAGGGATCGGAGTGGCTCATAAAGGCCGTGCTGGACACCGGCGTGCACGGGCTCGCCTTCCCGCATACGGAGACCGCCGACCAGGTCGTCCACGCCGTGCGCGCCATGCGGTACCCGCAGGTTCCGGGCAGCGCGGACTTCGAGCCCGACGGCATCCGGGGGTTCAGCCCCGCGGTCGCCGCGCGCTACTGGGGGCTCGACACCCGCGACTACCAGCGGCGCGCGGACATCTGGCGACTCGACCCGGCGGGAAGCCTCGTCCCCATCTTCATCATCGAGAACAAGGTCGGGGTCCGGAACGTCCGCGAGATCGCGCGCACGCTACGCGACCTGGGCGTGGGCGCGATCCTGTGGGCCGGCTCGGGCGACATGCGCATCTCGTATGCCGGCGACGCGGAGGGGTTCGAGGCGGGGATGGAGGCGGTCATCGCGGCGGGCCGCGAGTTCGGGCTTCCGGTCGGGGTGAACGGCACGACGCGGGTCGCCGAGCTCGCGGGGCAGGGGGTCCGCATGTTCACGGCGATCGGCGCGGGCTCGCAGCCGCCCTCCGAGGAGGTGAGGCGATCGGTCGGGCGGTGACGCGCCGCCGGCCGGACGACGGGTTGCGACGCGCCGCGGCCGGGCCGGCCTCGCCCCGCGGTGCGTGAAGGGGTCGGCGTGAACGCCTTCGGGGCGGCGGGGCGGCGTCAGCGCTCCACGAGGCGCAGGTTCCTCCAGCGCACCTTGATGCCGCCGCCGTCGTGGATCTGGAGCGCGATGTGGCCCGTGGCCGCTCCGATCGTCTCGTCGGTGAGGTCGACCATCTCGGTGCCGTTGAGCCAGGTCGTGACGCGGGGGCCGACGACGCGGATGCGCATCTCGTTCCACTCGCCCATGCGCAGCGCGCGGTCGCGGCCGGGGGGCGGCTGCGCCAGCCAGCCGCGGCCGTACGACTCGTAGATCCCGCCCGAGAAGAGCCCCGGCGGGGCCACCTCGGCCTGCCAGCCGCTGATGATCACCCCGTCCAGCGTCGAGCGGAAGAAGACGCCGCTGTTGCCGTCGGCTTCCTGCTTGAACTCCAGCGTGAGATCGAAGTCCTCGAACTCGGCGTTCGTGCGCAGATAGCTGTACTGCGCGTCCGGGCCGCTCTCGCACACGAGATCCCCGTCCTCGACGTACCACAGCTCCGTGCCGTGGACGGTCCATCCGTCCAGATCGACCCCGTTGAAGAGCGACACGGCCTCCTGGGCCGCGAGCGGCGCCGCCGACAGAAGCAGCAGCAGGGCGGCGGCGCACGTCGGCGCCCGGCGGTCACGGCGCGGGCGCGCCATCGCACCGCTCACCGGATCGGCCGGATCTTGATGTTGCGGTACCAGACCGGCGTCCCGTGATCCTGCAGCCCGATCGATCCCGCTTCGGCCCGGGCGTAGACCTCCCCATCGAACTTGCTCCGGGCGACCAGCGCGTCCCACTCGTCGGTGCGGTACTCGTAGGCCACGGTGCGCTCGCCGTTGAGCCAGTGCTCCACCCGGGAGCCCTCCACCACGATGCGGCCGGTGTTCCACTCGCCCAGGCCGCGCGTCGGGCGGACGGTCGCTTCGTGCAGGTCGTAGTTGTCGCCGGTGCGGTGCGTGCGGCCCTCGTCGGAGCCGGGCGCGAAGTACGCGGTGTCGTCGAGCACCTGGTACTCGGGGGCGACCTCCCAGAGCGCCGCGCCGTCGCGCTCGCGGACTCGGTAGAAGACCCCGCTGTTCGTCGCGGGGCCGAGCTTGAAGTCGAAGACCAGCTCGAAGTCGGAGTATTCGGCGACGGTCACGATGTCGCCCCCGTCCATGTCCCCGGTGGTGGACAGCCCGACCAGCTCCCCGCCTTCCACGGTCCACCCCCCGGAGGGAAAGTCGTCGCGGCCGTAGCCCCGCCAGCCCTCGGTCGACGCGCCGTCGAAGAGGAGCTCCCACCCGGCGGCCTCCTCCTCGGCCGACAGGGTGTTGGGGGCCGGCTCGCCCGGAGCGTCGCCGGCCCCGGGTCCGCAAGCGGCGAGCACGGCCACCACGGCGACCGCCACCCCGGCGACGGCTCCCGCCGCCGAGCGGCTCACGGGACGACCTCCATCGCCTCGGGGTCCCAGGTGACGACCCTCTCGTCGAAGTACGAGTCGTTGCAGGCGAGCGCGGGAGCCGCGGCCCGCAGGCCGAAGACGGCGTCCTCGACCACGGGGGTCCCCTCGCGCACCCCCTGGAAGAAGTTGGCGAAGTGGTCGTAGTGCGCGCCCCAGTAGCCGTCCTCGGCGACGTAGACGCTCTCGGCGGGCGGCAGCATCCCGGCCCGCTCCTCGATGGCCTCCCCCATCTCGTCGGTCTTCGCCTGCAGGAAGACGTCCGTCGGGCTCACGAGCTTGTTCCTCCGCAGCACGACCTCCGTCCAGGTCACGTCCATCGCGCCCTCGGACCCGACGAGCCGGAGGAAGGTGCTTCCCGACGTGCCGTCCACGAAGTTCACCCGCAGCGACAGGTTGAAGGGCGGGTGCGCCTCCGACTCCGGGTAGTCGAACATGCCCAGCAGCACGTCCGGGACCTCGCGGCCGTCCTTCCAGTACCGCAGCCCGCCCTGCGCCATGATCTTGCGCGGCCCGTGCGACGAGGCGACGAAGTGCAGGCTCGAGAAGAGGTGCACGAACAGGTCGCCCGACACGCCCGTCCCGTAGTCGCGGTAGTTCCTCCAGCGGAAGATGCGCAGCGGATCGTAGGGCCGTCTCGGCGCGGAGCCGAGGAACATGTCCCAGTCGACGGTCTCCTCGGAGGCGTCCGGCGGGATCTCGTACTGCCAGGCGCCGATCGGGTCGTTGCGCGCCCAGAACCCCTCGGCGTAGTTGAGCTCCCCGATCGCCCCCTCCTCGAGCAGCTCCTTCGCCTTCTCGTTGCCGAGCGAGCTCATGCCCTGGCTCCCCACCTGGAACGTCCGGCCCGACTCCTGCTGCGCCGCGACGAGCTCGGCGCCCTCCGCGATGCTGTGCACCAGCGGCTTCTCGCAGTAGACGGCCTTTCCGGCCAGAAGGGCGTCCACCGAGATCTGCTTGTGCCAGTGATCGGGCGTCCCGACGATGACCGCGTCGACGTCGTCCCGGGCGAGGATCTCGCGGTAGTCGCGGGTCGTGAAGAGGTCGGGCCCGTGCGTCTCGCGGGCGGCCTCGAGCCGCCCGTCGAAGCAGTCGGCGGCCGCGACCAGCCGCACGCCCGGCACCCGCAGCGCCGTGTCGACGTCCGCCATGCCCATGCCGCCCGCCCCGATGACGGCGAGCTGGATCTGGTC
>JBFFWJ010000415.1:0-3871 GCA_041570315.1 Longimicrobiales bacterium
CCGGCGGGGGGTGGCGGCGCCTCCGGGTCGGAAGCGGCGGGATCGCTTCGGCTCCCGCCCGCGGTAACTTCCCGACCATGCCCGACGACGAAGGACCGGCCCGGAGCCCATGACCCCCACCCGCGACGAGCGACTCGCCGCCTACCGCGACAAGCGCACCGCGTCCCGCACGCCGGAGCCGTTCGGCGGCCGCGTGGTGGCGGGGGGCAGCATCTTCTGCGTCCAGAAGCACGCGGCGCGGGCGCTGCACTGGGACCTGCGGCTCGAGCTCGACGGCGTGCTCCTGTCCTGGGCCGTGCCCAAGGGGCCGTCGCCGAGCCAGGCGGACAAGCGGCTCGCCGTGCAGACCGAGGACCACCCGCTCGAGTACGCCGAGTTCGAGGGGGTCATCCCCGAGGGCGAGTACGGTGCGGGCGCGATGATCGTGTGGGACCGCGGGGTGTGGGTGCCGCTCGAGGACCCGCACGAGGGACTCGACAAGGGCAAGCTCCTCTTCGAGCTGCGCGGCCACAAGCTGCTGGGGGCGTGGACGCTGGTGAAGACGAAGCAGGCGCCGAGCTCCTGGCTCCTCATCAAGGAGCGTGACGCCTACGAGGACGCGGACGGATCGACCGGGGACTATCCGGACGACTCGATCTACTCCGGGCTCACCGTCGAGGATTTCCCCAGGGCCGACGAGCTCGCCGAGGAGACGGCCCGGTGGGTGGCGGGCAAGGGCGCGCGGAAGAGGCCGCTGCGCGCGGACGACGTGAGCCTCATGCTCGCCTCCTCGCAGGAGCGACCCTTCACCCGCAAGGGTTGGGTCTTCGAGCTCAAGTACGACGGCTACCGGCTCCTGGCCGAGCGGAGCGGCCGACAGGCGTACCTGCGCTCGCGCGCCGGCCACGACCTGACCGCGACCTTCCCCGAGATCGCGCGCGCGGTGCGGGGGCTGCCCTACGAGGGGCTGATCCTGGACGGCGAGATCGTCGTCAACGACGCGGAGGGCAAGCCGTCGTTCGGGCGGCTGCAGCGCAGGGGCCGCATCCTCAACAGGGACGACGCGCTGCGCGCCAGCGTCGAGCTGCCGGCCGTGTACCACGCCTTCGACCTTCTCGCCGTCGAGGGCTACGACCTGCGCGGGCTCCCGCTCCTGGAGCGCAAGGAGGTCCTGCGCGCCGTGCTGCCGACGGTCGGTCCGATCCGCTATGCCGACCACATCGCCGAGCAGGGCGACGTGATGTACGAGCACGTCGAGCGGATGCGGCTCGAGGGGATCGTCGGCAAGAGGGCGGACGCGCCCTACCGGGGTGGGCGCTCCCGGAGCTGGGTCAAGGTCCGCACGGTCCGAACGGACGACTTCGTCGTGGTCGGCTGGACGGAGCCGAAGGGGTCGAGGGGCGGGTTCGACTCGCTGCACGTCGGCCGCTACGACGGCGACGCCCTGGTCTATCAGGGCGCCGTCGGCAGTGGGTTCCGGGACGCGGAGCTCGACGAGGTGCTCTCGTGGCTCGAGGACTTGGAGGTCGACCGGTCACCGTGCACGGCCGGCCCGGTCCCGAGCGGGAAGGGACATCGCTGGGTGCGGCCGGAGATGGTGGTCGAGGTCCGCTACAAGGAGCTGACCGAGCAGGGCCTCGCGCGCCAGCCCTCCTTCTCGCGCTTCCGCCGCGACAAGCCTCCGGCGGAGTGCCGCGTCGAGGCGGGTCGGCGTGGCGAGGCCGCGGCCGAGCCGCCGCCGCCCGCGGCCGTCGAGGGCAGGACCGTCCCCTTCTCGAACCTCGACAAGGTGTTCTGGCCCGGGGACGGCTACACGAAGGGCGACCTGATCGAGTATCACCGCAGGGTATCGGCATGGATGCTGCCCTACCTCGAGGACCGCCCGCTCGTCATGACCCGCTATCCGGACGGGATCGAGGGCAAGTCGTTCTTCCAGAAGGACGCGCCGCCGTACGCGCCCGACTGGATCCGGCGGGTCACGGTGTGGAGCGAGGGATCGGACCGGGAGCTCTCGTACTTCGTCGCGGAGGACGAGGAGTCGCTGCTGTACGTGATCAACCTCGGGACGATCCCGCTCCACGTCTGGTCGAGCCGCATCGAGACGCTCGCCCGGCCCGATTGGTGTATCCTCGACCTCGACCCGAAGGAGGCGCCGTTCACCGACGTGGTCGAGGTGGCGCGCACGGTCCACGCGCTGTGCGAGGAGATCGACCTTCCGTCGTTCGCCAAGACCAGCGGCTCGTCGGGGATCCACGTCCTCGTGCCCCTGGGGCGCCAGCTCACCTACGAGCAGTCGCGCACCCTGGCCCAGCTTCTCGGGCGCGTCGTCGTGGCCGAGCGCCCCGACCTCGCGACGCTCACGCGCAACCCCGAGCGGCGGGAGGGCAAGGTCTACATCGACTTCGTGCAGAACGGGCACGGCCGGCTCCTCGTGGCGCCCTTCAGCGTGCGGCCCAAGCCGGGGGCGCCGGTCTCGGCGCCGCTCGCGTGGGAGGAGGTCGACGCGGCCCTCACCATCGGGCAGCACACGATCCGCACGGTTCCGGAGAGGATGGACGCGCTCGGGCGCGACCCGCTCCGCCCGGTGCTGGAGCTCGAGCCGGATCTGCTGGGGGCGCTGGAGCGGCTGACGACCTGGTTCGACTGAGGGAGGCCGGGCGCCGGCCTCACCTTCCCGTCACGCCAGCAGCCCGGGATGCCCTCCGGTGTGGAGGAAGACCACGCGCTCGCCCGGGCGGGCCCCGCCCCGCCGGGCCCAGTCGACCATCCCGGCCGCGGCCTTGGCGGTGTAGGTGGGGTCGAGGACGATGCCCGCGAGACGGCCGAACAGCGAGAGGGCCTCGCGAGAGGCCTCCGTCGGAACTCCGTAGCCGCCGCCGACCTGGTCGTCGACGGCGCCGAAGCGGCCCTTCCCGACGCGCACCTCCGATCCGAGGAGCCGGGCCGCGGCGTTGGCGATGGCGAGCGTCGTGCGCTCGAGCTCCGGCGCGTCGACGTCGGCGCTGACGCCCACGGGCACGACGTCGTCGCGGCCGAGGAGATCGAGGCCGAGCGCGAGGCCCGCGAGGGTGCCGCACGACGACGTCGCGACGAAGACGGAGGTGCGGTCCGCCTGCGGCCCGGCTCCGTCGAGCTGCTCGACCAGCTCGACGGCCGCGCGCGCGTACCCGAGGCACCCGAGCGGCGTGGAGGCGCCGATGGGCACGACCAGCGCGCGGCCGCCCTCCCGCCCGACCTCACGGGCGACCTCGTCCATGGCCGGCGCGCGCGCGGCCCGATCGGGCACGGTGCGCACCTCGGCTCCGAAGAGCCGGTGCAGGAGCGCATTGCCGGTGGGCGTCTCCGGTGGCGGCCCCTGCGTGACCAGGACGCAGCGCAGGCCGGCGCGCGCCGCGAAGGCGGCGGTGACCCTGCAGTGGTTCGACTGCGGGCCGCCGGCCGTGACGAGGCAGGTGACGTCGCGGACCCGCTCCGGAGCGAGCTCGTACTCGAGCTTGCGCACCTTGTTGCCCCCGAGCCCGAAGCCCGTCTCGGCGTCCATCTTGACGAGCAGCTCGCCGAGGCCGAGCGCGTGCGCCAGGCGGGGGACGGGCACCATCGGCGTCGGCAGGCCGGCGAGGGAGGCGCGGGGCCACGCGAGGAGCCTGCGCAGCGCGTCCTCGTCGCGCGCGCCCCGCAACGTCTCCCGGCGGACGGCTCCGGATGCGCCCCGCGTGCGTGGCGCGGTGGGGTCGTTCGCCGGAAGGCGAGCCGCGGGGGTCACGCGGCGCCCGTCCGAGCGCGCTCCGCGGCGCCGCGCACCGTGGCCTCGTGGATGTCGACCGTGTCGCCGACGTCGCGGGCGTACCCGCCGGACATGACGATCGCGAGCGGCACGCCCGCTTCGGCGCAC
>JBFFWJ010000416.1:0-3870 GCA_041570315.1 Longimicrobiales bacterium
CGTGCAGGACCCGGACTCCGTGCCCGGCTCCGAGCTCTTCCTGCGCGGGCTCGCGCGCCGCGCAGACGACGGGGTGTGGATGACGGATCTCCGCGGTGAGCTGTCGCCGCTTTCGGTCGGCGCCCTGTCTCGTCTCGCCCCTGCGCTCGGGCTCCGGGGCACGGTGGAGGGGTCGTTGGCCCTCTCCGGCCGGCTCGACGACCTGAGCGTGGCGGGGGAGCTCGAGGCTCCCGGAGGTCGGCTCACGGTGGACGGCAGGATCGACCTGCGTGAGCCGGGAGCCTTCTACCGAGTCGAGGCGGACGCCGACTCGGTTTCGCTCTCCGGGCTGAGCGCCCGGCTTCCGGAGCGGTCGACCTGGACCGGACGGCTGGTCCTCGAGGGACGGGGGCTCGGACTCGAGGCTCTGGAGAGCCGGGCGACCTTCGTCGCGCGCGACTCGAGGGTGGGCGCGGTCCCCGTGGACAGCGCCTTGGCCGCGTTCCGGGTCGAGCGCGGCGTGCTCGTCACCGACACCCTCGACGCCAGGGTGGCCGGCGTCCAGGTGGAGGGGCGCGGCCGGTTCGGGCTGGCGCGGGGCGCGTGGGGAAGCTCGCGGCTGTCCTTCGCGGCGGAGACCATCGAGGGCCTTCGGCCGCTGGTCATGGGCGTGGGGGACTCGATCCTGGTCTCCGACGGGCTCGGCGAGCTGGACCGTGAGTTCCTGCGGGCCTCGGGAGTCGATCCGGACACGCTGCCGACCGTGCTCGACGTCCGCATGGCCGGCGCGGTGAGGGGGGCGGCGAGCATCAGCGGCGAGATGAGGTCGTTCGACCTGGGGATCGTGGCCCAGGTCGCCGACGGCGCCTTCCGCCACAACCAGGTCGATTCCGCGCGCGTGGAGCTCACCGCGACGGAGCTCCCGGGCACGCGCGGCAGCTGGGGGATGGACGCCGGCGCCTGGGGCGTGGTCGTCCAGGGCCGCACGTTCGAGCAGGGCGCGCTCGAGGCGGAGATGCGCGAGCGGGCGGGCCGGGGCACGGTGGAGATCGTGCGGACCGCCGACGAGCGATACCGGGCGTCGGGGTCGTTCCGCTTCGGCTCGACGGACGGCGATCTCGAGCTGGAGACCGCTCAGGTGCAGGTGGGCGTGAACGTCTGGGACCTTTCCCATCCGACGCGCGTCGCCTGGAACGAGGAGTCGATCTCCGTGGACTCCCTCCTGGTGCGAAGGGCCGGAGACGACCCGATGAGCCTCGCGGCGCGTGGCACCCTCGCCCGGGGCGGGCAGTCCGACTTCCGGGTCGACCTCGCCGGCCTGCACGTGGAGCGGGTGCTTCACGTGGGCCAGTTCACGGGCTTGGAGATGGCGGGGCACATCGACCTGGACCTGGCGGTGGCGGGCCCGGCGGAGTCGCCGCGCATCGACGGCGTCTTCCGCGTCGACGGTCCCCGCTACGGAACGATGGAGCTCACGCGCATCGACGGGTCGCTGCAGTACGCCGACCGACGGGCGAGCTTCGCGCTCCAGGGCTGGGACGGGGGCAGGGACGCGATCGACGTCACGGGCGTGCTGCCGCTCGACCTTTCGCTCGCGGCGGTCGACGAACGGGTCCTCGAGGAGCCCATGGACGTGCGCATCGCGACGGATTCGCTCGACGCGGCGATCGCCCTCAGCTACCTGGACAACCTCGATCAGGTGGTGGGCACGGTCTCGGGCGAGGTGCACATCCGGGGCACGCCCGACGAGCCGATTCCGGAGGGCTCGGTCACGCTGTCGGACGCGGAGTGGGCGATCGAGGCGATCGGCGTCCGTCACACCCGCGTGAGCGGTGGCCTGCAGCTCAGGCCGGACCGGACCGTCGATGTCGAGCTCACCTCGGCGGGTCCCGGGTACTCGAGCGTTTCCGGAACCGTCCTGCTCGTACCCTTCCTCGATCCCGCCCTCGATCTGCGCTTCGCGTTCGACCGCTTCCAGGCGGTCGACAGGATCGACGTCGAAGCCCTGGTGAGCGGGGAGTTCCAGCTCGGGGGCACGTACCGCAGACCGGTCGCCCAGGGCTCGCTCACGGTCGACGAGGCCAACATCTACGTGGACGAGTTCCAGCGGGTCGCGGGGGTCGTGGACCTGTCGGACCCGCTCCTCTTCGAGCGCGGGCTCGGCGTGGACACGACGGCGCTCCTCGCCCAGCCCCTGGTCGCGGACCTGCGAAACCCCTTCTTCGACAACCTCCGGCTCAACATCGATCTGGCGGTGCCTCGCGACACGTGGCTGCGCTCGATCGAGACGAACGTCGAGATGGCGGGGGACCTCGTCGTGGCGTACGACCGATCCGCCGCCGACCTCGTGATGGTGGGTGAGCTGGAGGCCGTTCGGGGCTCCCACCTGGTGCTCGGGCGCACCTTCGACCTCGACGGCGGCACGGTCAGCTTCATCGGACGCCCGGGTCTCAATCCCGACCTCGACATCCAGGCCTCGACGCGCATCCGGCGGCGCGACGTCGAGGATCTCGAGGTGCGGGCACAGGTCGGCGGAACGCTCATCCAGCCGGTCGTGACGCTGTCGACGGAGGAGGTGGGCGTGGGGGAGGCGGACCTCGTTTCGTACCTGATCTTCGGCCAGCGCACGTCGGAGCTCGGCTCGAGCCAGTCGGCGATCTTCGGGCAGCTCTCCCAGAACCAGGCGATCTCGACGCTCCGGACCGGAGGGCTCACCTGGTACGGGGGAGCCCTGGCGAACCAGTTCGGAGCGGCGCTCGCCCAGGGCACGGGCATCGTCGACTACCTCTCGGTCCAGGGGGGGCTGAACCAGCTCGGCCGGACCGAGTTCGAGGCCGGGCGCTACCTGGGACGCGACGTGTTCGTGGTGCTGGTCTTCCAGACCACCGCCGACGACACCGAGAGCGCGAACCCTTTGGGGGGCGCGCGCGTAGAATGGGCACCGACGGAAGACTACCATGTCGAAGCGTTCCTGGAGGACCGGTTCCTCCGGAGCGGGGCGGCCGGCTTCGCGCTGCCCGGTCTCCTCGACAACGACCGGGTCGTCGGCATCTTCGTCTTCCGCGATTGGGGATACTGAGGGGCTTCACGGAGCCCGCGCGACACCGATCCGAGGAATGAGTCGATGCAGATGATCAGAGTGTTCGGCCTGATGGCCGGCTTGACGGTGATCCTGGGCGCCTTCGGGGCGTACCTCGGGGGATCGAGCGGAGCGGTCCTCTTCCTGGTCATGGCGGCCGTCATGAACTTCGGCATGTACTGGTTCAGCGACCGCGCGGTCCTGAGGATGTACCGGGCGCAGGTGCTCGGCCCGGAGGACGCTCCGCAGCTCTATCAGATGGTGGACCGGTTGCGCCGGCAGGCCGGGCTGCCGATGCCGACCGTCGCGCTGGCGCCGTCGCAGCAGCCCAACGCCTTCGCGACGGGGCGCAACCCGGACAACGCCGTCGTGTGCGTCACCGGGGGGATCCTCCAGCTCCTGTCGCCGCGCGAGCTGGAGGGCGTCATCGCCCACGAGCTCGCGCACATCCGGCACCGGCACATGCTCGTCGGTACGATCGCCGCCACGATGGCCGGCGCGATCGCCATGCTGGGCAGCATCGTGAAGTGGGGGGCCGTGTTCGGTGGTCTCTCGAAGGACGACGACGGGGGCAACCCGCTGGTCCTGCTCGCCATGGCGATCGTCGCGCCGATCGCCGCGACGATCGTGCAGCTGGCGATCAGCCGGCAGAACGAGTTCCAGGCCGACGCGACCGCGGCCCGCATCACCGGCGACGCGCAGGGGCTCGCCTCCGCCCTCCAGCACATCGAGGGGTACGCGAAGCAGATCCCGATGGCGGTGAGTCCGGCGGGAGCGCACATGGCGATCATCAACCCCTTCTCGAGCGGAAG
>JBFFWJ010000417.1:0-3867 GCA_041570315.1 Longimicrobiales bacterium
GCGGGTCGTGCCCGGCGCCTTCATCAGCTCCACGGGAGCTCCACGGAACCCGCGGTCGTTGATGCTGGCCCACCCGTAGTACCCGAAGCCGCGCGTGAGGCCGATGCGATACCTCACGTGGGGATACGTCATCCCGGGTGGCATCGCCGGTGCGGTGTCGCGCGTGCGCTCCCGGTAGCGCACGGCCCACTCGCCGAGGAGTCCCACGAGCACGAGCGCGATCGTCGTGCCCGCCGACACCAGAGCCATCTTTCTCCGAACGGTCTTCCGCAATGGAAATGACTCCGAGGCGTGCCCGAGGGGACGATCCCAAGCTACGTTCGCGCCCTCGCACGGAGCCAGACGAGTCGTCACACCTCGCCGGTGACGACCCGCCTGAACACCTCCAGCGCGGCCTTCAGCCGGGTGGCGTCGGCTCCGGTCTCTCGCCGCAGCAGCTCCGGGTCGTGCTCCGTCCGCGAAGTCAGCTCCCGCACGACCCGCTCGAGCAGGTCGAGGAGGTCGGGCGAGGCCAGGTTCATCTTGGGCCACATTCCCGAGAGGAACACCAACGTCTCGCGATCCCGACGAAAGAGCCGCCCCAGGTCGGCATCGGTGAAGAGCGACGCCCCCGCGGCTGCCCGAAGGCAGCCCCCGAGCACGTCGACGATCTCGGGGTCGAGCTTTCGCAGCAGCACCTTCTGCGACCGGTACTCCAGCACGCGCCCCAGGAAGCGCATCAGCGGGTAGACCGCGGGCCCGAGATGGTCGAGGACGACGGGCGGGGCGTGGCGCGAATACAGGTACAGCCGATCGTAGTGCGCCTCCTTCAGCACCACCTTCTCCGAGACGTCGGGCGAGATCCAGTCGTAGCCGACGAGCGAGTCGTAGGAGAGGACGTCCGAGGAGACCTCTCCGGTCAGCCTGACGATCCGCTTCGGAGTCACGAGCAGCGCGCCGCCCGACGTCGTATCGATCCGGACCGAGGTTCCGGCTCCCGCCAGCCGACCCGGCTCGGCGTGCTCGGCCCGCACGACCAGCTCCGCGTTCAGCTCCGGCCGCTTCGCGCGGGCCGCCCGAAAGATGTCGACGAGCTGCTCCGTGAGGAGCCAATCCACCATGGTCATGCCGACGCGTATCCCGACGCTCTCGAGAACGTTCCTCGACGGATGTCGACGCCCGGGCGAACGGGCGAACCCGGGCAAGCGCGTGCGGCCGCAGCCGCGCGGGGTCGCCTGGCACCCGGCTTGCAGCCCACGGTCGAGTCGTGGCCTCGGGACCGGCTCGTCGCCCCACGGCCGAAGCGCGCTCCCCCCAGGCCCAGTCTGGACGCGGTTGCATGAATGCAAGGGTGTGGCAGCGCGGCTTCGCCGTCGCACGGAAGGGGGCGGAGAGGCTACCCATCGACGCCAACGAGAACTTTTTGCGCTGCATCGATACGCTGGTCGCTGAGCTGGCCGCCGTGGGGTGGGCGGTCGCCCAGGCGCTGCGGACGACCTCGGGCGCGGCCGACCGATGAACGGCGTGCGCCTGACCGGGCACAGCGCCGCGCAGGCGCTGATGGCGTTCCTGGGCGATGCGCGCGACGTGCTCCTGGAGCGCCCACTCCTACTCGTGGTCCTGGTGGCGCTGGGAATCGTCGTCTTTGGCGTGACGCGGCCCAGGGTCCGTTAGGCCGCAGGCGCCGCGACGGCGCCGGGGTACGCCTGTGGGACGTCGGCGGGGGCGCGCGCTGCGAGGCCTCGGGCGAGGAAAAGGGGGAAAGCCAGGCCCTGGGCGGCTTCAGCCCGCGTACCCGGGCCCTGGGCGGCTTCAGCCCCCGTACCCGGGCCCGCGCAGGATCACGCCGGGCCGGGCCCCCGTGACCTCTCCGTCGCGCACGACCGCGATCCCGCCCACGAAGACGTGCGGGATCCCGACTGGGTACTGGTGCGGGTCCTCGAAGGTCGCCCGATCGATGACCGTCTCCGGATCGAACACCGTGACGTCCGCGACCAGCCCCGGCGCGAGGCGACCCCGGTCGGCCAGGCCCAGCCGGTCGGCCGGCGCGGACGTCATCCGCCGCACCGCCTCCGCGAGCGTGATCAGGCCCAGGTCGCGCGCGTAATGGCCGAGCACGCGCGGGAAGGTGCCGTAGCCCCGGGGGTGCGGGCTCGCCCGCCCGAAGTGCACCAGGCTGCCGTCCGACCCGACCATCCCGTGCTCGGCCCGCATGAGCGTCTGGACGTCCCGCTCGTCGAAGGCGTGGAAGATCGAGCTGCAGCCACCCGCCTCGTCGATCTCCACGATCAGCTCCGCGACCGCGAGCGGCGTCGGGTCGACCGCGCGTGCCGCGAGCACGTCGTGCAGCGTCAGGCCGGCCATCTCGGCGGGAAAGCGGTCGGCGGCCTCGTCCCCGAAGCGGCACGACACGAGCTGGATCTTCGAGGGGTCGCTCGCGAACCGCATCTCGATCCAGTCGATCATGTCGGAGAGGATGCGTCGACGCGTCGAGGCGTCCCGCAGCCGCTCCTGCAGCCGGCCCCCTTCCTGGGCCCAGCGCGGGATGATCGACGAGAGGCCGGTGGACGAAGCGGTGTACGGGTACTGGTCGAAGGTGACGTCGACCCCGTCGCGGCGCGCGGAGGCGATGAGGTCCAGCGACTCCGACGCCCGACCGAAGTTGCGCCATGCTCCGATCTTGTGATGCGTCATCTGGACGGGGATCGACGCCTCGCGCCCGATGCGGATCGTCTCGCGCACGGAGTCGAACACGCCCTCGCCCTCGTCGCGCATGTGCGAGATGTAGATCCCGCCACGGGCAGCGGCGACCTTCGACAGCTCGATCACCTCCTCCGTCGTCGCGAAGCTGCCCGGCAGATAGAAGAGGCCCGTGGACAGCCCGAAGGCGCCGTCGGACATCGCGCGCTCGACATGACCCTTCATCACCTCCAGCTCGGCCTCGTCCGGCGCGCGATCCGCGCTCCCGATCACCTCGCTCCGAATGCTGCCGTGCCCCACGAACATGCCGAAGTTCGGCGCGGTGCCACCGCTGGCGGTGAGCGAGTCGTACCAGCGGCCCAGGTCGAGCGGCGAGCCCCCGTCGTTGCCCTCCATGAGCGTGGTCACGCCCTGGCGCACGAAGTTGTCGGCCGTCGGGATCTCGAAGATCGTGCCGCGCGAGTGCGTGTGCGGGTCGATGAAGCCGGGCGCCACCACGTGCCCGGTCACGTCGATCCGCTCGGCGGCGGACCGCCCGGCCAGATCGCCGATCTCGGCGATCCTCCCCGCGAGGACTCCGACGTCCGCGGCATAGCCCTCGGATCCCGTTCCGTCCACGACCGTGCCGCCGGCGAGCACGAGATCGAAGTCCGGCGCGCAGGCTGCCGCCCCGAGCCCGAGGAGCAGGACGGCCACCCGCATGGGTAGACGGCGCGAGCGGATGCTCGGCTGGCAGGAGCGCGCGCATGGTGGGGATCGACGGGGTGGGCTCATCGGGTGCCTCCGGAAGAAGCCCCACCTTAGGGCGAGGGGAGGCTCCGCGACAGGCAGAGGCCTCCGGGCGCGTCGCCTCCCGAGGATCGGCGCGCAGGCCGCATGGGGGTCGGCTCGATCGGGCGCCCCCGCTCCTCGACTCGACCGACCGTCAGGCCGGTGGCGGCGGCGCCACCTGCCGTCGAACAAGCCCCACGAGCGCGGCTCCCGAGATGGCCCCGTAGGCGGCCCATCCTGGGGGACCGAAGGCCGACCCGGCCGGGATCGCCACGAGCCACGCCAAGGTGCTGGCCAACACCCACCACCCGGCTCGCCCGATGTGGGCCCGCAGCACCAGCGCTTGAAGCGTCCCCGCCAACGTCCCGTACAGGACCGTTCCGGCGATCAAGCTCAGATCCGCGCTCGCCGCTCCGA
>JBFFWJ010000418.1:0-3860 GCA_041570315.1 Longimicrobiales bacterium
CCCCCCCCCCCCCCCCCCACGGGGGGGCGCCGGCCGCCGAGGCCGGGCCGGACCCCGACGACGGGCTCTCGAAGCCGACGCCGGCCGAGCTCGCCCAGTACGCGGGCGACTGGGTGAGCCGCGAGCTGGACACGCACTACGTGCTCTCCGTCGTCGACGGCGTGCTCGTCGCCGACCACTACAGGCATGGCCGCATCACGCTGACCCGGACGGGTCGGGACAGCTTCGAGGGAGACCGGTTCTTCTTCCGCCCGGTACGCTTCGAGCGGGGAGCGGACGGTCGCCTCGGGGACATGCTGGTCGGCGAGGGACGGGCCAGGAACCTGCGGTTCGCGCGGGGAGGGTAGCCATGGACCTCCAGATCGCGCAGGCCCGTCGGGCGGGGCTGCCGGGCCTGCCCGCGCGCGGGGCGGCCGCCCGGATCGCCCTCCTCGCCGCTGCCGCCGCGCTCGCCGCCTGCGCCTCGCCGGCGGCCGACGCCGGCTCCGAGGCCGGGGCGGGGTACGCCTTCGGGGCGTGCGGGCTGCCGCACGTGGGCCCCTACGGCGTGGGCCCGGTGCGCTCCCTCCACGTGCCGATGCGGGACGGAGTGCGCGTCGCGCTCGACGTCGTGCTCCCCGAGGGGCTTGCCGCGGGGGAGCGCGTGCCGACCATCCTGACCATGACCCGCTACTGGCGCTCGTGGGAAGGCGACGGTGCGAACGAGCTGCAGCGCTTTCTCGCCGGCCAGGGCTACGCGGTGGTGTGGGGGGACTCGCGCGGCACGGGCGCTTCGTACGGGACGTGGCCGCACCACCGGGCGAGGGACGAGACGCTGGACTTCCGCGACGTCATGGACTGGATCGTGGCGCAGCCGTGGTCCGACGGCACGATCGGCGGGTGGGGCAACTCCTACACGGCGAACACGAACGACTGGTTCGCCGAGGTGAACCATCCGGCGTTCAGGGCCGGCGTCTCGCGCTTCCCGGATTTCGACCCGTACGCCGACCTCTATTTCCCGGGCGGGGTGCCGAACGCCTACATGGGGTCGAACTGGGGACTCCGCGTGAAGGAGATGGACCTCAACACGCCACGGAGCCGCGGCGGCGGGCCGGCGGTCGGGGTGAAGCCCGTCGACGAGGATACCGACGGCAGCCTGCTCGCGGCCGCCGTGGAGGGGCGCCGGGACGTCCCGTCGGTCTGGGAGTCGTTCCGCACGCTCAGGTTCAAGGACGAGGGCATGCCCCTCTGGGACGGGGTCTCGATGGACTGGTGGGGCATCCACTCCCACACGCCCGAGGTCGAGCGCTCGGGCTCGGCCATCTACTCCTGGGCGAGCTGGACCGACGCCGGCACGGCCCAGGGCGTGCTCCATCGGTTCATGACCCTGTCCAACCCTCAGCGCGCGGTCATTGCCGCGTGGAGCCACGGAGCGCGAGAGGACGCGAGCCCGTATCGCCCGGCGGACGCGCCGCTGGAGCCGTCCGTGGAGGCTCAGCGGCTCGAGGATCTCTGCTTCTACGACAGGTACGTGCGGGGCGCGGGCGGCGCACAGCGCGAGCTCGTGTACCGAACGATGGGTGAGGACGCATGGAAGCGCACGGGCACCTGGCCGCTGCCCCAGACGGAGCTTCAGGCGTGGTATTTCGGTCCCGACGGTGCGCTCTCCACCGCGCCCCCGGGGCTCGCCGGGGCGGACGAGTACCGCGTCGATTACGAGCACACCACCGGTACGCGCAACCGGTGGGCGACCAACAACGGGGCGGGCGACGTCGTGTATCCGGATCGCTCCGACGCCGACGCGAGGCTCCTCACGTATACGTCCGAGCCTCTCGAGCGGGACCTGGAGGTCACCGGCCACCCCGTGCTCACCCTCCACATGCGGTCCTCTCTCCCCGACGGAGCCGTCTTCGCGTACCTGGAGGACGTGACGCCCGACGGACGCGTGTTGTACATCGGCGAGGGGCAGCTTCGGCTGCTCCACCGCAAGGTATCGGAGGAAGACCCGCCCTTCGTGACGGCGGGGCCCTACCACTCCTACGAGGAGGCCGACGCGGCGCCCATGCCTCCCGGTGGGCTCGAGGAGGTCACCTTCGCGCTGCTGCCGACCTCGGTGCTCTTCCGGGCGGGCCACCGGATCAGGATCGCGATCGGCGGGGCCGACGCCGATACCTTCGCGCGAGTGCCCGCGGAGGGCACGCCGGTCTACACGATCGAGCGCGGGCCCGCGTACCCGAGCCACGTCGTTCTGCCCGTGATCCCGCGCTAGGCGAAGGGGCTACGGAGCTACGCCCCGCGCTCCGCGCCCGCGCGCATCCCGTCCAGGAGCGTTGCGGTCATCTGGCGGACGAGCGCGTCGACGTCCTGGGCGGCCTGGATCTGCCCGTCGATCAGCAACGACGCCAGGCCGTGGACGGCGCTCCACGCGATGTACGCCTGCCGGCGGGGATCCTGACGCCTGATGGCCCCGCTGCGCTGGTGGGCGCGGAACACGTCGACGAGCTGCTCGAACAAGGCGTCGGCCGCCTCCCGCAGCTCGGGCAGGTCCTCGCGCGTCAGCGCCTCGCGCCCGTACATGAGTCGGTAATGTGCAGGGTTCTCGAGGGCGAAGCGCACGTACTCCTCGCCCATGCGACGGAATCGGCCGACGCCCGACCCGGGGGCGTCGGCCCCCACGGAATCGAGCCGGTCGCCGAGTCGGCGGAATCCGGTCGCGGCCACGGCGACGAGAAGCGCGGCCTTGTCGGGAAAGTGGCGGTACGGCGCCGCCCGGGACACTCCGACGCGCCGGCCGATCTCTCTCATGGTGACGCTCGCGGCTCCGCCGTCGGCGATCATCGCCGCCGCTTCGGCGATCAACGCCGCCCTGAGATCTCCGTGATGATAGGCCCCGGTGCGGTCCGTCATGCGTCAAGATGGGCGGGAATGTTGACAGCATCAACATCGGTGGCTATGTTGACATTGTCAACACTGAAGCGGCGCTCACGGGATGGAGAGAGACCGATGGCCGTCAACGAGGAGCTGTCCGGATTCGTGAAGGAGGGCCTCGAGCGGGGCCTGCCGCGCGAGCAGCTCGAGGAGGTCCTGCTGGAGACCGGGTGGCCGCCGGACCAGGTGAGGGCGGGCCTGGCGGCGTTCGCCGACGTCGCGTTCCCCCTCCCCGTCCCGCGCCCGAAGCCGTACCTGTCCGCTCGCGAGGCGTTCGTCTACCTCGTTCTGTTCACCACGCTCTACGTGAGCGCGTTCAGCCTGGGGAGCCTCCTGTTCGAGCTCGTCGATCGGGCGTTTCCCGATCCCTCGGTCGATCCGGCCTTCGCCCTGGAGCGCAGCCGGGAGGCGATCCGGTGGTCGATCTCCCTGCTGGTCGTGACCTTTCCGGTGTTCGTCCTCGTCTCGCGGGCGAACGGTCGGTCTCTCCGCGCCGATCCGACCCGGCGGCTTTCGGAGGTGCGGCGCTGGCTGACCTACCTGACCCTCTTCGTGGCGGCCGGCTTCCTGATCGGCGACGTGACGGGCGTCGTGTACAACCTCCTCGGAGGTGAGGTGACGACCCGCTTCGTGCTGAAGGTCTGCACGGTGGGGGCCATCGCCGGAGCCGTGTTCGCGCATCTCGTGGGAGATCTGCGCAAGGACGAGGGGGTCACGTGAACGCCTCGAGGAGATCGATGCTCGCGGTGGCGGCCGTGACGGCGGTCATCGCATCCGTGGTCGCCGGACTCCTCGTGATCGGGTCCCCGAGCGAGGAGCGCGCTCGCCGCGTGGACGCTCGAAGGGTGGCGGACCTCCAGGGAATCAAGGCGGCCACCGACCTCTACTGGACCCGGCATGCCCGCCTGCCCGCCTCGCTGGACGAGCTGACCTCCGAGCCCGGCGTGCGGATC
>JBFFWJ010000419.1:0-3856 GCA_041570315.1 Longimicrobiales bacterium
AACCCATGCGACGACCCAGCTTCCCCTTCGTCCTCGCGCTGGCCGCGCTCGCGGCGTGCGCCGACGAGGGCCCGGTGTCGGGCCCGGGCACCCTGACGGCCACGCTCCGCTCCCCGAACGGGGCGGAGGGGGCGGCGCTCGTCTCGCTGCTCGGCGACGGGGTCGGCCCGATCACCGCGGTCGGGGAGACCGAGGCCTACGCCCACACGGGGGACGGCTCGACCCGGGTGGTCCTGGTCAACCAGGCCGGCGGCACGCTCGCCTTCGCCGTGGCGGTCGCGGATACGACCCAGCCGCCGGCCTTCGTGGTGCTCGAGGTCGCGGCTCCCGACGACGAGCTGCGGTCCTCCGTCGCGGGCTACGGGCTGGAGTTCTCACGGTGAGCGCGCCGGGACGGGGCGACCCCGGAGCGTGGGCCCTCGTGCGGGGGCTCGCGCGGTCGGGCGGGATGCTGGCGCTGACGGCGGCCCTGGGCAGCCCGTTCACGGGAGCGGCGCTGCAGGCCCAGGACATCGAGGCGGTGGCGCGCATGCGGGGGCTCGCGCTGCCGGCCGCGTATTACGAGACGGTTCGCCAGGATCCCGGGGCCTTCGAGTTCTCGCGCGCCCTCTTCAATCGCGCGGCGCCCGCGAGCACCGTCTCGCAAGGCGTCGTCACCCTGCCCGTCGTCCTCGCCCTCTTCTCCGACTCGCCGGAGCCGCACATCTCCCGGGACGCGGTCGACGCTTCGCTCTTCGCGGGGCCCGCCGCGCGGGGCACGGTGACCGAGGCGTACCTGGAGATGTCGCGCGGAGCGCTGGAGGTCCGGGGCGACGTCTTCGAGTGGGTCCGCACCTCGCGGACGCTCGAGGAGGTCGTGGGGACGAGCTCGGGGCTGGGCTCGGAGTCGGGAGCCGGCGCGTACTTCACGGAGGCGCTCGCCCTCGTCGACGCCGCAGTGGACTGGTCGGCGTACGACAACGACGGGCCCGACGGGGTCCCGAACAGCGGGGACGACGACGGCTACGTCGACATCGTCACCTTCGAGTTCCTCGAGATCGCCGCCTCGTGCGGCGGTCCCGCGATCTGGCCGCACCGCTGGACGATCGCCAGCGCCACGCGCCAGGACACCGCGCCGGGCGGCCCGTACGTCACGGACGACCCGTCGGCCCAGGACAGCGTCGCGACCGTCCGGGTCAACGACTACATCACGCAGAGCGTCGCCGACTGCACGGGCGAGGCCGTCCAGGACGCGAGCACGATCGCGCACGAGTTCGGCCACGCCCTCGGGCTGCCCGACTACTATCACCCGACCGCGAGCGGGATCGGGCCGGAGGGGCGGCGGTGGGTGATGGGCTGCTGGGCTCTGATGGCCGGCGGCGCCTGGGGATGCGGCCGCATCCGGGAGGAGCGCGAGACCTTCGGCCCGACGCACCTCATGGCGCACTCGAAGCACGAGCTGGGCTGGCTGGACTACGTCGACGTGGGCGAAATCTGGAACGAGGAGGTCGTGCTCGACCCGGTGCAGTCGTCCGGCCGCGCGCTCCGCATCCCGATGGGCTCGGGCGGCACCGAGTGGCTGATCGCAGAGTATCGCAGCCGCTCGGGCTTCGACGCCGAGCTCCCCGCCGACGGCGTGCTTCTGTACAAGCTCGACGAGACCGCGTCGCGGCGACCCGACCCGGCCAGCGGCGACCCCTACTTCCTGACCCTGCTCGAGCGTGACGGGGACCGCGGCCTCCTCCGCAACCACATCGAGGGGGGCGATCGCGGCGTCGCGGGCGACGCCTGGGGGGTCGGGGGCGTCTCGGCCCGGCTCAACGCGGACACGAACCCCGCCCTGCGCCTGAGCGCCGGCGGTGCGACGCCGGTCATGGTCCACGAGGTCTCGGTGGGGGAGGGTCGGGCCCGACTGGTGATCTCCACGGGCCGCACGCCCAGGCTGATCCCGCCGGACGGGCCCGTCGAGGTGATGCGGGTGCGCACCTTCGCGGCTCCCGTGCGGATCGCGGGGGGGACCGGGCCCTACACGGCCTCGGGAACGCTGCCCGAGGGCGTCACCCTGTCCGCGGCGGGCGACGAGCTCGTCGTGGGCGGCTCCTTCGTCGAGGCCGGTCCCCGTGACGTCGCGGTCACGGTGCGGGACGCGCTCGGCAACGCGTCGAACGAGGTCGTGGTGACGATCTCGGCCGCGATCGACTGGGTGGTGGGCCTCGGAAGCCTCCTGCAGGGCTTCCTGCGCTCGGACGAAGAGCCGCTCACCCCCGGCGAGCTCGACTACCTGGACGCGGTCGGCAACGCGAACGGGACCTACGACGTGGGCGATCTGCGCAGGTGGCTGCGGGAACAGGGAGCACCCCGCGCCCCCGCCCCTCAGCCGATTCCCGGAGGCCCGCTCCCCTGATCCCCGCCCGGGGCCCCCGGTCCCGGAGCTCCACCACGGGCGGACCCGGCCTCGCGACCCACGTCGTCCCCGGCCTCGGGAGGCCCCTGCGGGCCGCGCCCGCGTGGCCGCGCGGCGCCGGGCCCGGGTCCCCGCTCGAAGCGCCCGCCGCGCACGCCGCGGCCGCCCCACGGCCGCCCGGGCCGACCCCGGCCGAAGCCGTCCCTCGGGCCGCGCAGGCCCGGGCGCCCGCGATTCCAGCCTCCGCCCGGTCCCCGACGCGCGCTCGTGCGCCCCCGCGCGAAGGCCCGCGCGCGGCCCCGCGCCTCCCGGAGCGTCTCGAGCTGCGCCTGGTCGAGGACCGCCTCGATGCGCTCCCGCCGGGCCTCGGCCTGCTCGCGGTCGGCCTCGCGCCGCTCCTCGCGGAACGCCATCAGCTCGCGAGGCTCGATCTGGCCGGCCTCGAGCCGTGAGCGCAGCTCCGCCATCTGCGCCATGTCGTCGGCGCGCCGCTCGACCCCCTCTCGGCGGATCTCCTCCAGCCCGGCGACCTGCTCGTCCGTGAGCTCCAGCCGGTCGCGCATGCGCATGATCGCCTCCACGCCGGGGCCGCGCCGCAGGGCGCGGTCCGGGCGCGCTCGCGCCTGTGCGTCGGCTTCGGCCGCGCCGAGCGCCGCCAGCACGCCGAGCACCGCGAATCCCCTCGTCTTCCCCCACATATCGCAACTCCTTCTCCGGCCTTCTCCGGTCGCGGCGGGTGAGCCCGCCCTCCACTCGGTTGGATGCGGCGGCTCTGCGTCCGTTAAAGCGCTCGGGAGCGGTCGCGGAGGTGCGGACGGTGACGGAAGGGTCGGAGCCCCGGGGTCAGCCGGGCCGATCCGCCGCGAGCGCGGCCCGCAGCTGGTGCGACCAGTCGGCGAGCGAGTGCCGGAGGTACCGGGCCTGCTCGGCCGGCCCGCGGGAGATGGGTCCCTCCCGTCCCGGCTCCACGACCGCGTGCACGAACGTGGGGCCCGGGAGCGACAGGATGTCGCCGACGGCCTCGGCGTAGGGACGGGCCTCCTCGAAGCGGAAGACGTGCCGGAAGCCGGCCGCCTGGGCGAGATCGGCGTGATCGATCCGTCCGGCCCCGGGCACCGCCTGATGCCCCGTGATCTCGTACTCTCCGTTGTCGGCCACGAAGAGCACGTAGTTGGCCGCGCCCAGCCCGACGGCGGTCGCGAGGGTCCCGAGCGACATGAGCATGCTGCCGTCGCCGTTGAGGCAGACCACCTTGCGGTCCGGCCGGGCGAGCGCGATGCCGAGCGCCAGGTCGGCGGCGTGGCCCATCGCACTGTCGGCCGAGGCGAAGTCCAGGTCGTGGTCGGAGAGCCGCCCCCAGGGACGCACGACGCTCATGGTCGTGACCACGACCTCGTTGGTGCGCCGGCGCGCGAGCGGCTGGAGGAGCTGGGCGGTGGTCAGCACGGCGTGCCCGGGCTCAGGCGAGCGGCC
>JBFFWJ010000420.1:0-3853 GCA_041570315.1 Longimicrobiales bacterium
CTCCACGAGGAATCGCTCGGTGACAGCCGTCTGCGGCACGGCGGCGCGCCCGTACTCGGCCTGCGTGACGGCGGTGAGCGCTCCGATGGAGAGACCGCCCGTGGTCCGGCCGGTGAGCTTCGCGGCGCCGAGGATCGTGGCGGCTCCAGGGATGTCGGTCGCCAGCGCGTCGCCGGGACCGTCGCCGTGGGGGCTCCGTCCGATCCGGCGGCTGTACAGGAGCTGGTTGCGCCCGCCCGAGAGGCCGAAGTCGAAGACCTGGGCGTCCTCGACGAAGAACGGCCGCCGCTCCTCGTAGAAGGTCTCGAAGGCGGTCAGGTTGATCTCCGCGGGGTCCGCCTCGACCTGCCCGAAGTCCGGGTTCACGGTGGCGTCGAGCGTGAAGGCAGAGCCGAGGCCGAGCCGGAAGTCGGCGCCCATGCCCGCGCCGGCCGCCCCCCCGTCGAAGAACGGATCCTGGGGGTCGGCGGGACCCTGGTGGTAGCTGCTCAGCACGTACGGGCGGGCCTCGACGCGCCGGATCGAGCCGGGCACGCGCACGTTGGCGAGGGTGCCGAACTGGCTGACGAGCCCGCTGACCCTGCGGCTCTCCATCGAGAAGTGGCTCAGCTCCCCCGCCACGACCCGACGCCGGTGGAAGTTCACGCCCCACGTCTGCGGCCCGGGTCTCGACTCGTAGCGGATCTGCGAGAGCGGGATGCGGATCTCGACGTTCCACCCCGCGGAGTCGACGGTGACCGCCGACTCCCAGACGGCGTTCCAGTCGGTGTCCTCACCGGAGTCGTCGAACATGTACAGGTCCTGCTGCACGCCGGCGGCGTTGACGCGGAAGGCGTAGCCGCTCCTGCGGTCGTGGTTGGGGTCGAGCGACACACCGAACCAGTCGAAGAACGCACCCCGCTGGTCACGCCGCAGCAGCAGCCCCCGGACGTCGTCGGGATCGCTCTCGAACAGGCGGGCGGCGACCCAGATGGCGTCCGCGTCGAGGAGCATCCGCACCTCGGTCTGCTCCCCCGGCGGAGCGCCCTCGAGCGGCTCGCTCGCGACGAAGTCGGTAATGAGCGGCGCGTCCTGCCAGGCCGGCTCCTCGATCAGGCCGTCGATCCGGATGTCGCCCCGGCGCACCCCGGGCTCGGCGACCGGCGTCGGCCGCACCGCCCTGTCGCGGGGCGCCGGGCCCTCGGCGCTCTGGGCGGCGAGGGGAGCCGCGGCGACGAGCGTGACGAGCACGACCCCGCCCGCCGGGCGGAGCCTTTTCGGCCGATTCGGTGAGGCGGCGAGCGTGGGCACGCCGTGAAGACACGGGATCGCGGGGCTCTGTTGGGGATCGCTCAGAAGCGCCGCCCCACCCCCAGGGCCAACCGCCCGGTGTGCCCGGACGCCTTGCCCCACTCCACGAAGACCGGGCCCACGATCGTGCCGGCGCCGACCATGACGCCCCACCCCACCACCGGGTCCTCGACCGGGAACCGCCACTCGTCGAAGGCGCCGCCGACGTCGACCCCGAGGCGGACGTGCAGGTTGTCGCGCGCCTGCCAGCGCAGCCCGGCCCTGGCGACCTGGACCACGGTGCCGGCGAGCTCCTGCCCGCGGATCCCGTGAAAGAGCGGCTGCGTGTAGGGGAAGACGGCCGACGGGTGGGCGCCGCCGAGGAAGAAGGTGCGGTGCACGGGCAGGTCGAGGCCGCGCGCGACGCCGAGGAAGCCGCCCAGGTCGGCGCTCACGCGGGGGTGCAGCGCGAGGTAGGTGTGGGCCGAGGCCGAGAGCACGGAAAACGCCCCGTCGGGGGCGAGGTCGGTCACCCCCCATTCCCAGCGGGCGGTGGCGTCGATGCCGCTGCCCGGGAAGTCGATCCTGTCCAGCGACTCGTGATCCAGGACGCCGCTGAGCGACGCCAGGAGCACGTCCGGTACGCCGGCGAAGTCGGAGTCCACGAGCTCGGCGGTCGCCTCCAGGCCGAGGAAGGTCGTCCGCTCTCCCAAGAGCCCGACCGTACCCGACAGCGCCGAGATCCCGAAGCCCGCCGTCGGGCGCGCGGGACCGGGGAGGCGGATGTCGCTCTCGCTCCAGCTCAGGACGTAGCGCTGCTCGAAGCGCCCGGTCACGCCGTACCGGCGCAGGTACGCGACGCGCGCCCTCGTCTCCTCGCCGACCCTCAGGTCGAGGCGGGTGACCGAGCCGTAGCCGATGAGGTTGTGCAGGGTGGTGGTGAAGAGGAGCGCGGCACGGCGATCCTCGTCGTAGCGCAGCCCCACGCCCAGGCGGTCCTTGGGACGCTCCTGCACGTGGACGGTCAGGTCGACCCCGCCGGCGGACCGCTCGAGCCGGTAGCGCACCAGGCCGAAGAGGCCGGTGGCGTCGATGTCGCGGAGGTGCGACGAGAGCAGCTCCGCCGACACGAAGGATCCCTCCTCCAGCGCGAGCTCGGTGCGGACGAGCCGTTCGGTCTGGGGGCGCGTCGACCCCGCGACGCTCACCCCGACGACCAGGACAGAGTCCGGAAGGAAGGCGAACGACCGGGGCTCCGACGCTCCACCGCCCTCGCCCTGCTCGGCCGCCAGCCGGCGGAGCTCCGGCTCGTGCTCCCGGGCCGCCGCCACGCCGCGCTCGAGCCACTCGGCCCAGCGCTCGAAGGCCAGGCCCGAGATCCCCTCGACGTCGGGACGCACGAGGACGTCGCAGTGCTCGTGCTGCTCGATGGTCTCGCGGCGGGTCGCCAGCGTCATGACCTGGTCGAGCACGTCGACGAGCGAGCCGAGCTCCTCGGCGGGCATGAGCGGGTCCGAGACGTCGCTGCATATGACCCGCTCCGCGCCCAGGGCGCGCGCGTCGGAGGCGGGAAGGTTGCGGGCCACCGCGCCGTCGACGAGCAGCCGTCCCTCGAGCTCCATCGGCTCGAAGGCGCCCGGAATGCCCGAGCTCGCCCGCATCGCCTCGGAGAGCACCCCGCCGGTCATGACGACCGCCTCGCCGGTCTCGAGGTCGGTGGCGATCGCCGCGAAGGGACGGGGAAGGAGCCGGAAGTCGCGCACGGCGGCGGCGCGCCACGTCGCCCGCTCGGCCAGCCGCATGATGCTCGAACCCACCGTCACGCCCGACGGCAGGCCGACGGTTCCGCCCTGTATCGGGAGCGTGGCGACCGTGCGCTCGTCGAAGCGCCGCTGATGCAGGAAGCGCCGCTCGCGCTCCACACCGTCTGAGAGCACGGCCTGCCAGTCCTGCGCCGCGATGAGGCTCTCGATGGAGTCGGGCGTGAGGCCGATCGCGTACAGGCCGCCGACGACGCTGCCCATGCTGGTGCCGGTGACGACGTCGACGCGCACGCCGGCCTCCTCGAGGACCCGCAGGACGCCCACGTGGGCGAAGCCCTTCGCGCTGCCGCCGCTCAGGGCGAGGCCCACGGTCAAGCCGTCGGCGCCGGTGCGGACCGAGTCCGGAAGCGCCTGAGCGGCGACGGCTCCCGGAAGCGCGAGCGCCCCACAGAGGGCGAGGCGCGGAAGCGGAGCGCGCGAACGATACCCCGCCCGCCGATTCCCACCGCGCCCGAACGGCGCCCCCCTCGCAGCCTGATCCCCGGCTCTACCCACGCGCTCTCCCGCATCCCCCGCCCGACCCGCATCGACAGAGGAAAGCTAGCGTCTCCGGCCGGACCGAGGAGAGGACGACCCACCCGGCCGAACCGTGATCCCTCCGTCGGGCCCGAGCCCGACGGGGCCGCAGTGGTTCCCGGAGGCGGCTGCCTCTAGCTTCGACGGCCCATGGCCACGCCATTCTGCTCCCGAGCCCGCCTCTCGCCCCCGGCCCCGACCCGACGTCGGGGCCTCCGCGACCGCCGTGCGGGCGGACGCTGGGC
>JBFFWJ010000421.1:0-3844 GCA_041570315.1 Longimicrobiales bacterium
CGGGTGGCGCGGTCGTCGACCTGGACGCCCGCCCGATCGACCCCGTGGGTCATCGCGGCCCGTTCGTCGCGGGGGTGTCGCCGGAGCATCGGGCCCGGGTGGTCGAGATCGCGCGGGAAGCGCTGGACCGATGAGCCGAAAGCCGTCCTCGGAGGGCCCCAGGGTCTCGAGCGGGCCGAAGCTCCGGATCGCGGGCGTCGTGCTCGTGTTCGCCCTCGTGGTCGGAGCGTTCCTCGGCGGCGTGCGGACGGGCGGGCTCGACGCAGCGGAGAGCGGCTCCTTCCTCGCGTGGATCTACTACGCGGCGGGGCTCTTCGTCTTCGGCGGGCTCGATCTCGGGACACCGGTGGGCGGGCCGACCGCCGCGCGCTGGGCCCTGTGGATCGCGTACTTCCTGGCGCCCGCCATCACGACCACCGCGGTCGTCGAGGCCGTCATCCGCCTCGTGCGTCCCGCGCGATCGACGCTCGGATCCGTGCGCGGGCACGTGATCCTCGTAGGGGCGGGGCCGATCGGCATGGCGTATCTCAAGGCGATCCGGGACGTCGATCCCGACGTGCCGGTCCTGTTGCTCGACCGGCCCGACGGTGACGATCCCTCCGCCGAGGCCGAGCGCCTCGGCGGGGTGCACACCGTGTCGGCCGACCCGCGCCGACCCGCGGCCCTCGAGCTCGTCGGGCTCGAGCGCGCCGACCGCATGGTCGTGGTGACCGACGACGACCTCACCAACCTCGAGGTCGCCTGGGCCGCGCGCGCGGCCCGGACGGACTTGCCCATCGCCGTGCACGTGGCCGACCTCACGCTGCTGCGGCCCGTGAATCGGCTCGTGCGCGACCAGGCCCGCGGCGATGCGGCCGGCACACGCCCACCGCTGGTCTTCAACACCCACCGAATCGGCGCGCTGCACCTCTACGAGAGGTTCCTCCATCCGCACTTCGAGGGCACCCGCTATCGCGACGTCGTCGTGCTCGGGGGCTTCGGGCGCTTCGCGCAGACGATCCTCGAGCTCCTGAGGGTCACCGCCGCGGACGAGATCGAGCGGTTGGTCGTCGTCGATCCGGACGCGTCCCGGAAGGTGCGCCAGTTCACGGCGGACGTCCCGCTCCGATCCCTAAGCTTCACCACCGTCGACGGCGACCTCGAGGACCCGGGGACGTGGGCCCGGGTCGATGAGGAAGTGGAGGGCCTCGAGGCCACCCCCGTGTACCTGCTCGCGTCGTCCGACGAGGTCGTGAATTTCAGGGCCGCGATGCTCCTGCGTGCACGCTCCTCGGAGCCCCGTGTCTTCGCCCGCTGCTTCCATCGCGGGCGCTTCTCCGAGTCGCTCGCCGAGCAGCGCGACTTCGAGCTGCTCGCGTTCGAGGAGGTCCTGCGCGACGCGCTCGTCGAGCACTACGAGGGCCTCACGACGCTGTAGGATCGCGCGGGTCTACCGCACGAGGCCCGTCCTCGGTCGGCGAGAAGCCATTGTCGCTGGGCCGCCACGGGCTCCATCTTGCCCCGGTCATCCTCTCCGGCCCGCCCCACGCAAGGAGCCCGCCCATGTGGGAAGCTCTCGTCCTGGTCGCGCTCGTCGCGGTCAGCGTCGCCATCTACAACTCCCTGGTGAAGCTGCGGGAGCGGGTCCAGGGCGCGTGGGCCGACATCGACGTGCAGCTCAAGCGCCGCCACGACCTGATTCCGAACCTCGTGGAGACCGTGAGGGGGTACGCGAGCCACGAGCGGGACGCGCTGGAGGCCGTGGTGCAGGCGCGCAACGGCGCCGTGAACGCGAGGGGCCCGGCGCAGCAGGGCCAGGCGGAGGGCGTGCTCACCGGCGCCCTCCGATCGCTCTTCGCCCTGGCGGAAGCGTACCCGGAGTTGAAGGCGGCCGGGGGCTTCCGTGACCTGCAGGACACGCTGGCCGACGTCGAGGACTCCATCCAGAACGCCCGCCGCTACTACAACGCGATCGTTCGGGACTTCAACACGAAGGTCCAGCAGGTCCCGTCGAACCTGGTGGCGCGGACCTTCGGCTTCAGGCAGGCCGAGTTCTTCGAGGTGCCCGAAGGGGAGACCGCGGTTCCCAAGGTCGATTTCGGACGTGGCGAGTAAGCGGCGCGCTCGGTCCGGGCTCGGCGCCGCCGCCGCCGGGCTCGCGTCGGTCTCGTTCTTCCTCTGCGGGCCGTCGCCGGCTTCGGCTCAGCGCAGCCTCCTCGTGGAGGACTTCTCGGTGATGCTCACCGTCCGGGAGGACGGGAGCATGAGCGTGGTCGAGTCCATCCGGTATCGCTTCACCGGCAGCTGGAACGGTGTCTATCGTGACATCCCCATCGTCTACCGGACCCCGACGGGCTTCGAGCACCGCCTGGAGCTCGACGACATCACGGTCTCCAACCCCGTCGGCGCGGACTACCGCTACGAGCTCAGCCGGGAGGGGCGAAACCGCCGCGTGAAGGTGTGGGTGCCGGGGGCCGAGAACGCGAGCCGCACGGTGGAGCTCCGCTACCGGGTCCTGAACCCCCTCCTCTTCTTCGACGGGGAGGGGGACGGCTTCGGCTCCGGTTACGACGAGCTGTATTGGAACGTCACCGGCGTGGACTCGGAGATCCCCATCGCGAGCGCCTCGGCCACGGTGTTCCTCCCCGCCGCCGTGACCGGCGTGCAGACCCGGGTCTACACCGGCCCCTTCGGGTCACGGTCCTCCAACGCCTCGACGACACCCGTCCCGGGCGGCTACGAGTTCCGGACCCAGTCCGAGCTCGCGCCCCGGGAGGGGCTGACCATCGACGTGGCGTGGGACCCCGGGGTGGTGGCGCGCCCGGGGGTCGTCGCGAAGGCCGTCCGCCTCGTGCGGTACAACTGGGTGCTCCTCCTTCCCTTCCTCAGCTTCTTCCTGATGTGGCGGCACTGGAGGCGCCACGGGAAGGATCCCGCCCGGCTCTCCGTCGTGACCCGCTACGAGCCACCCGAGGACATGATCCCCGCCGAGGTCGGGACGCTCGTCGACAACAGGCCCGACCTGCGCGACATCACCGCGTCCCTCGTCGACCTCGCGGTACGGGGCTACCTCCGCATCGAGGAGCGGCAGGTGAGCCGCCTGGCCGGAGTCTGGCGAAGCCGGGAGTACACCTTCTTCCAGGTGAAGGACCGCTCGGCCTGGCGCGAGGAGCTCACCGGCTTCGAGCGGGAGCTGCTCACGGAGCTCTTCAACCGCGGGTCGAAGAAGGAGGTGCGAACGGAGGACCTGGACGTCGAGTTCTACGAGGCCCTTCCGTCCCTGAGGGACCAGCTCTTTCGCCAGATGATCGCGGCGCGCTACTACCGGAACCGTCCGGACCGGGTCGTGGCGAATTATTTGGGAGCAGCCCTGCTCGTCGCCATCGGGACGCTGGCCTTCCTCGTCTACGCCGGGGCCGCCGGGCTTCTGGGCGCCGGACCCACGGCCGTGCTCATCGGCGGGGTCGGAACCGTCATCCCGCCCCTCGTCTTCGCTCCGTTGATGTCGCGCCGCACCGGAACCGGGACCAGGCGGCTCGAGCAGATCCTCGGCTTCGAGGAGTTCCTGACCCGGGTCGAGAAGGACCGCCTCGAGCGCATGGTCGACTCGCCCGAGATGTTCGAGCGGTACCTTCCCCACGCCATGGCGCTGGGTGTCGAGAGGCGCTGGGCGAAGGCCTTCGAGGGGATCTACCGCCGGGCGCCCGAGTGGTACGTCGGCGGCGAATCGGGCGTGCTCGACGCCTGGGACCTCGCCCGCGGCCTCGACGACATGAGCGCCCGGACGCACGGGGTGATGACCTCCAAGCCGCGGCCCGAGGCGAAGGGTGGTGGGTGGGGATCCAGCAACTTCAGCGGAGGGTTC
>JBFFWJ010000422.1:0-3821 GCA_041570315.1 Longimicrobiales bacterium
AGAAGATCGCCGAGGCGTTCTCCATGCCGCCGAAGCGGGTCGCGGACTGCACGTTGGCCAGCTTCTCGAACGGGTACGGCCCGATCGTTTCGGTGAAGTGATCGACCATCTCGGCCGCTCGACGGAAGGAGGGCGCCGCCTTTGCGACATCCTGCGGATACGCCCAATACGTCACCACGACGCACCCGTCGGCCCGGCGCGAGGCGGGCGCGCGCCCGCACGCGGCCAGGCCGACGGTGGTCACCTCGAGGTCCGCGGCGCCGATGACCATGTTGTAGGGGGAGATCGGCACCCCGACCTCCCAGATCCAGGTCCGCCGGCTTCCGGGAGGCCCGATGGCGTCCGGCGGGGTCGGCGCTCCCTCGGTGACGAGGTGCCCGTTCGCCACGACCTTCCATGCGGTGGGCGCATGGACCGCGTAGCGCACCGTGGCCTTGTCGGCGGGGTGATCGACGCTCGGCAGCCAGAAGCGGGTCCGGTTGGGCCAGTTGTCCACGAAGGCCGACCGCTCCCCGTGCACGTTGTCACGCAGGATCATCCCGTCGTCGGGCACGCCGCGATAGCGGACGCGGACCCGCGGCTCGCTTCCCCGCGCGTAGGCGCCCAGCGGAATCGCGAGCACGCCCGCCTCGTGCTCGTAGGGGGCGGGCGCGCCATCCACGCGCACCTCCGCGATCTCGAGTCCGGTGAAGTCGAGCGGAAGCACGACCCCGTCGTCGAGAAGCCTCACGCGCACGTCCACCCGTCCCTCGAACCAATCCGTGTCCAGCCCGAGCCCGACCTCGACGTCGTAGTGGAGGACGTCGACGCCCGGCGCGTAGATGCCGGGCTGAGGCGCCACGCCCGCGCGGATCGGCGGGGGCTCCTGGGCGGTGAGCCCGCAGGCTCCGGCGCCGAGGCCGGCGAGAGCGACGGTCGCCGCCGCACGCCGTGCGCTCACGTGGCCGCCCGCACGATCTCGAAGGCCTCGACCTCCGTGAAGTCCCGGAGCCGGCCCCAGTATCGCGCATAGGCCTGCGCCATCCTCGGCCGGAGGTCGATGCGGGGCGAGCCCACGGACTGGTAGGTGGCGAGGGCTTCCATCTTGGGGACCATCTGCTTCCTCACGTCGACGAACCGGGCGGGCGCGAAGGCGGCGCTCGTCGTGGCCGTCTGGTAGCCCAGGACGTTCGGGACCTCGGGCGCGGACTCCCGGCCGAGCCGGGAGGCCAGGAGGCGGGACGGATCAGCGTCGTCGGCCGCGGGCACGTAGACCGTTCTGGGCCGGAGCTCGGCGATCGTGCGCTCGAGCAGATCCCGCTGCGCCTCGCGGTCGCCGAACAGGGCCCGGTCCATCCGCAGCTCGAACCCGAGCACCCCCGCGGCGAGCGATGCCGCCTTGAGCTCTCGGTCCGATCCGTCCTCGGGCCGCAGCAGGATCGGGAGTACGACGGCCCTGTGACCTTCCTCGACGGCGAGCCTCAAGCTCCCCCCGCACCCCATTTCGGCGTCGCCCGGCTGCCCTTCGACCGCCAGCACGGCGTCGCCCTCGGGAGCGGGCTCGGCCCTTCGGCTCTCGACCAGCGCCCGAACGCGGTGCGTGAACTCGGTCGCGTCCAGCGGCTTGATCAAGACGTGGTCCGCGCCGGCCCGCAGAGCCTGCTCCTCGTACTCGGGCTGCGTGTACCCCGTGGTCACGAGGATCGGCGTGAAGGGCGACACGCTCCGCATCCGACGCATCACGGTGAAGCCGTCGAAGCCGGGGAGGTTGAGGTCCGTCACCAGGAGGTCCCAAGGTCGTTCCTCGATCAGCTCGAGCGCCCGGTCTCCATCCTGGAGGTGCGTCACCGAATAGCCCGGGAGCTTGGCGAAGAACGCCTGGACGAGGAGCGCGTGGTCGACCGCGTCCTCGAGGTACAGGACGTGTCGGTCTCCCGGGGATTCCCGGCGCAGTGGAGATTCCTGACTCAAGGGAGCACCGGCTCCGGCCACGGGGGATGGGACGCTCTGCGGACGGAAGATAGAGCCGGGGCGCCGACCCGACAGGGCACGTCAGCCGCTCCGCTTCGGCTCCGGGAGGAAGAACCAGACGATCAGGCCCATGAGGAGAACGAAGGTGGCTCCCAGCACCGTGTTCGATCCGTACCCGACGCCGGCGAACAGCGGCCCGGCCACGACGCCGCCCAACGCGAAGCCGATCTGGCCGAGCGCGACCGTCAGGCTCATCAGCGAGCCCCGTCGCTCGTCGGACACGAGCGCCGTGAGGAGCGCCGAGAACGGGCTGATCCTCATGGCGATGAGCACCATCGTCAGGAAGAAGAAGACGTATGCGGCGGCCACGTCCGTGACCAGCGGCACGGTCAGGACCATCACGATGGAGAGCCCGACGCAAGCGAGCAGGACGATGCCCCTGCGCCCGATGCGGTCCGACAGCTTCCCGGCCTGCGGTCCGGTGACCACGTTGGCGATGCCCCCGAGGAGGAACATCAGCGCGATCTCGTCCCCCGTGGCGCCCAGGTCGCGCTCGAGCCAGGTCGGCAGGTAGATCACGAAGACGGACACGCCCAGGAACATCATGAAGAAGGCGAGCGCGGCCCATGCGACCTCGGGGCGACGGAGCATCTCCAGGTAGTCCGCCACGGCGCGACGCACCGAGAGCGGGTGCGAGGTGCGCTTGACGGTCGGCTGCGGAATGCGGAAGAAGAGGAGCGCGACGGTCGCCGCCATCGTCGCCGCGAAGACGTAGAAGGGAGCGCGGAAGCCCCAGCGTGCGGCGAGCACGATCCCCAGCGGGATCCCGACGATCTGCCCGAAGGCGGACCCGGACATGACCCAGCCCGTCGCCCATCCCCGCCGGTCGTACGGGAAGTAGTCCCCGATGTAGGAGACGGCGGCGCCGCTCAGCATCCCACCCGCCGAGCCGGCGAAGACGCGCACCGCGAGGAAGCCGACGTAGCTGTCCACGAGCGCGTGCAGCGAGAGCGCCACGGTCATCGTTCCGCATCCCAGGATCAGGATGCGACGCCGGCCGAACTTGTCCGAGATCGGCCCGGAGATGATGGCGAAGATCCCCACCATGACCGAATAGGCGGAGACGAGCGTCCCGAGCGCGGCGTCGGCGATTCCGAGCTGGTCGCCGATCGTGGGAAGGATCGGCGAGATGATCATGGTCTGACTCGCGGACGAGAAGACCAGGAGCCAGAGCGTGAAGACGACGAGGTAGCGTTCGAGGGGGGGACGGCCCGAATCGGCGAACGCGCCCCGCTCCGGCGGGGCCGTGGGCGCGATGGGCTCTCCGGCCGGGCGCTCCGTCAATCCCGGTCCAGGTAGCCGGGGTAGCGCTGGGCCGTCGGCATCATGACCAGGTTCAGGATGTCGACGTGCTCGGGTGCGTTCGCCACGTACGCCACCGCGTCCGCCACGTCGTCGGCGCTGAGCGGTCGGGTCCCCGAGTAGACCGCGGCCGCGCGCTCCGCGTCGCCGCCGAAGCGGACCTGGCTGAATTCCGTCTCGGTCAGTCCGGGGTCCACGCTCGACACCCGGATCTTCGTGCCGAGCAGGTCGATGTTCATGGCCTCGGTGATCGCGCGCACCGCGTGCTTGGTGGCGTTGTAGACGGCGTTCTTCGGATAGACCCACCGCCCGGCGATGCTCCCGATGTGGATCACGTGTCCCGAGCCTCGCTCGATCATGTGCGGGAGCACGGCCCTCGTCACGTAGAGCAGCCCCTTGACGTTGGTGTCGATCATCTCGTCCCAGTCGCGGGGTTGCCCCTCGTGAAGAGGGGCCAGGCCGCGGCTCAGCCCGGCGTTGTTGACCAGCACCTCGACCTCACCGTACCC
>JBFFWJ010000423.1:0-3796 GCA_041570315.1 Longimicrobiales bacterium
GCGCACGAGGCGCCGAGCGATGTACATCGGCTCCTCTCCACCTTCGATCATGCGCGCCAGCCAGTAGAGGGCCCCGTCGGGGTTGCTCCCCCGTACGGCCTTGTGAAGCGCCGAGACGAGGTTGTAGTGCTCTTCGCCGGCCTTGTCGTAAGCGGCGAACCGGTGCTGAAGCGCCTCGCGCGCGATCGACACGTCGATGACCCGTCCCTCCCCCGCGAGCGCCGCGGCGGCCTCGAGGACGCCGAGAGCGCGCCGGGCGTCACCGTCGGCCGCGTGCGCGATGAAGTCGAGCGCCTCGTCGGCGGCGTCCGGAGCCCGGCTGCCGAGGCCCCGCTCTCCCGAGCTCAGCGCGTCGTCGAGGATCGAGCGCAGGTCATCCGGTCCGAGCGGCTCGAGGACGTAGACCGGTGCCCGGGACAGGAGCGGGCGCACGACCTCGAACGAGGGATTCTCCGTCGTCGCCCCGATGAGGATGACGGTACCGGCCTCGACGTGCGGGAGGAAGGCGTCCTGCTGCGCTTTGTTGAAGCGGTGGATCTCGTCACAGAAGAGGATCGTGCGCCGACCGGTGGCCCGCAGACGGGCGGCGGCCTCGGCGATGATCTCGCGGACGCGGGCGACCCCTTCGGTGACGGCGCTGAACGAGACGAACGCCGCATCGCTCTCCGCCGCGATGAGACGCGCCAGCGTCGTCTTTCCGCTGCCGGGCGGGCCCCAGAGGATCATGCTGCCGGGCCGCCCCCTGTCGAGCATCGCGCGCACGGCCTTCCCCGTCCCGAGCAGGTGCTTCTGGCCGCGAAACTCCTCGAGCGTGCGCGGGCGCATCCGTGCGGCGAGCGGCGCGGATGCCGCAGCGCCGTCCTCCGGTTCCGGCCCCCTCTCCATGGCGGGGTCCTCATCCGGAGCGCCGAAGAGGTCGAGGTCAGCCATCGGAGCCTTCGACGAAGCGCTCCGTGATCCGCTCTCGCAGGGCGTTCGGCACGTTGCGCTCGGGATCCTCGAGAACCCAGTCGAGGAGCTCGCCGAGAATCCGGCCGAACTCCGGACCCGGACGCAGGCCGAGCGCGATCAGATCCCGACCGTCCACGGCGAGGTCGCCAACCGTGAGCGGAGGGGCTGCGGCGCGCACCGCGCGGGCTCGCTTCCACGAGGCGACGACTTCGGCGCATCGATCCGGCATCTCGACGCCGACCTCGGCTCGCGCCCGCGCGAGGTCGAGGCGGGCGACCGCCGAGAGCCGCTCGGCACCGTGCGCGCTGAGCCAGCGTCGAAACGCCTCTGCTCCGGCATCGGACGACGGGAGGGCGGGTGCGGCGGCGCGGCGCGCCACCTCGTCGGTCCACGCGTTGGAAAGTCGGAGCCTCAGCAGGAGGGCCGCCGCCTCCCGCGGCTCGACCGGGCGCAGGAGCGCAGCGAGACGCAGCAAGGGCCGACCGCAGGGGAGCCGCCCAGCCGAGGCCACCGCCAGCGTCCACGCATCCGGGACCCCTTCCGTGACCGACGGCCGCCGGAGAGCGTCGAGCTCGGGGTACAGCACGCGTAGGGCACCGGACCGTGCGTAGAGCTCGAGCGCTCGCGACGGGGCCGGATCGGCGTCCAGGACCTTGAGCAGCTCCTCCCGGACCCGCTCGGCGGACAGCTCCGGAAGGTGCGCGACCCGCGCGCACAACGCGGTCCAGGTCTCGTCCGTGATCTGCAGCGAGAACTGACCCGCGAACCGAAGCGCGCGCAGGATGCGCAGGTAGTCCTCGGAGAAGCGCGCCGCCGGGTCCCCGACGGTCCGTAGCAGGCCACGCTCCAGATCGCCGGCGCCGTCGAACGGATCGCACAGCTCCTCGCGGAGCGCGTGCCAGGCGATCGCGTTGATCGTGAAGTCGCGCCGTGCGAGGTCCTCCTCGAGCGTGTCGGCGAAGGCGACCACCGCGTGCCGTCCGTCCGTCTCGACGTCGCGTCGGAAGGTCGTGACCTCGTAGAGCGTGCCGTCTCTCGCCAACACCCCGACCGTGCCGTGCTCGACGCCGATCGGGACGGTCCGGCGGAAGAGCCCTCTCACGTCGTCGGGGCGGGCCCGGGTCGCCAAGTCCCAGTCCCCGTTGGGGCGCCCCGCGCACCAGTCGCGGACCGCTCCGCCGACGGTCCACGTCTCGTGTCCGGCCTCTTCGAGCGTCCGGGTGATCCAGCGCACCGCGGCCGGAGCGACAGGACGGGTCATCACCCCACGAGCACCGCTCCCCCGTTCACGTTCACGATCTCCCCCGTCACGTGGCGCCCCAGCTCCGAGCACAGGAAGGCGATCGGCCCCGCGACGTCCTCGGCGGTGGCGATGCGCCCGATCGGGATGCCGGCGGCGATCGCCTCACGGCGCGGCCCCTCGAACGCCGTCGCCGACATGTCGGTGTCGATCCAGCCGGGGGCGACGGCGTTGACGGTGATCCCGCGCGGCGCGAGCTCGATGCACAGGCCCTTCACGAGGGAGATCATCGCCCCCTTGGTCGCCGCGTAGTCGCCGTGGTAGGCCTCGCCCCGCTGCCCCGCGGTGCTGCTGACCAGCACCACCCGACCGTCTTCACGAAGTCGGCGGGCCGCCGCGCGGCAGGTGTAGAAGATGGAGTGGAGGTTCGCCCCCATCGTCTCGTGCCACTGCTCGTCCGCCATGTCCGAGATCGCGGCATCGACGGGGGGCCAGATGCCGTGGTTGCCGACGAAGATGTCGAGTCCCTCGAACTCCCGGTCCCCCCGGGAGAAGAGCGCCTCGGCGTCCTGCGGACGGGAGAGGTCTCCGCCCTCGGACCACGCGTGCACGCCCAAGCCGCGGCACTCCTCCACGACTTCCTCGGCCTCCTCGGCACGATTCCGGTAGCCGACGCCCACGGAGGCTCCCGCCCGGGCAAGCAACAAAGCCGTTGCACGGCCAACACCCCGCGAGCCACCCGTGACGATCGCGTTCTTGCCCCGCAGGTCGATCAAGCCGCTCATTTCTGTTCTCCCATTCGCCCGATGGCCGCTGGCGCCCGTCGCGTCGAGGGGCGCTCGGTCATGCGTCCTCGCGTCGGAGCATCCCGCGCAGTCGGCTCAGCAGCAGTGGCTCGGCCGGCAGCAACGGTACCGGAAGCGGCTCCCGGTCGTCCAGCATCAGCGCCGGATTCGTGCGCGCCAGGAGGTCCACCGTCTGCTCCGCGTCGCGCCGCGAGAGCTCCGCCCAGGCCTCGCTCTTGTAGATCCTCATCGTGGGGTGGCCATGATAGTCCGACGCGAGATAGTCGACCCACCCCCGCTCCAGAAGCCCATACGCGGCGGACTGCGCGTCAGATCCGTAGCGCCCCACCAGGGAGCCGAAGTTGACCTGCAGGTACGCGCCCATCTCCCGCCACCGGCCGGCCAAGCCGAACTCCGCTTCGAGGCCGACGTACCGCTCCGGATGCGCCACGATCGGCCGGTAGCCCTGCCGGCGGATTCCCTCGATGACCCGCGGCGTATGCGGCGGGATCTGAAGCCTCGGCCACTCGATGAGCACGAAGGAGGTGCCGGCCAGCCGGATCCGCGGATCCGAGAAGTCGACGTGCGGGACGTCGATCAGCACCTCGTGTCCCCGCCGGAAGTCGACCTCGGGAAACTCGGTCCGGATCGCCGCCCGGGCCTCCTCGAACGCTTGGGTGACCTGTCCCAGGCGGCTCTCGTAGCGGCTCACGTCCAGCGTGAGGCTGCCCCGGATGTGGGGGGTCGTCACGATGCGCCGGATCCCGGCGTGCGTCATGCGCTCGACGGCGGTCAACACGGCAGCCACGTCCCGGGCTCC
>JBFFWJ010000424.1:0-3784 GCA_041570315.1 Longimicrobiales bacterium
CTGGGCAACGGCGCGCACAGCTACGCGCCGCCCGTGCGCCGCTGGAACGTCCGCGACTGGGAGGACTACCGTGCCCGGCTCCGGGAGGACGGGTCGGCCGAGGAGGGGCGGGAGACGCTGGACGGGGCCGCGCGGCGGCTCGAGCGGATCTGGCTGCGGCTCCGCACGGCCGAAGGCCTCCCGATCGCCGCGGCCGGCCCGAAGGCCCACGCCGCGGCGCGGGCGTGGGCGGCACGGGGGCTGGGTGGGATCGCGGGCGAAACGCTCCGGCTGACGCCCGAAGGCTGGCTGCTCCTGGACCGGATCTCCGTGGAGCTCGATGCGGTATGGGAGGAGGGCCCGGACGCGCACCGCGGCGGGTCGGCGGCCGGCGAGCATGCGGGTTGACCGGCAGCCGCAGCACGCTCGATTTTGGACGATGGCCGGCTTGGAACGTCGAGACTTGGTCGGAACCGACCTTTCGGAGCGAGAGCGACGCGTTCTCGAGGCGGTGGTGCGCACGTACGTGGATACCGCCGAGCCGGCGGGAAGCCGCACCGTGTCCCGGTCCTTCGACCTCGGCGTCTCCGCGGCGACGATCCGCAACACGATGAGCGACCTGGAGGAGAAGGGCTATCTCTTCCACCCGCACACGTCGGCGGGTCGCGTCCCCACCGACCTGGCGTACCGCTTCTTCGTCGACCGTCTGATGGAGCCGGCCGAGCCCTCGCCCGCGGAGCGCGCCAACCTCGAGCGCGAGCTCGCCCGGCCGGGCTCGTCTCCGGTGGAGCGGCTGATCCTGCGCGCGGCCCAGGCGCTGAGCGTGATCTCGGACGAGCTCGGCGTGGCGCTGGCGCCCCGGCTCGAGGACGCGGTGCTGGAGAAGCTGGAGCTCATCCAGGTCTCGACGAACAAGGTGCTGCTCGTCGCCTCGATCCGGGGCGGCGTCGTCCGCACGGTGTACGTCGACCTTCCCGTCGAGGTGCCCGCAGACACGCTCGTGACCGTGACGCTCGCGCTCAACGAGCGGCTCGCGGGACAATCGCTGCAGGAGATCCGGCGCACGCTGCCGCAGCGTCTCCGTGACTCGATTCCCGACGAGGCCGGGGCCGAGCTGGTCAACATCTTCATGCAGTCGGGCGCCGAGCTCTTCGATCTCAGCAGCCTCGACTCGTCCGTCCTGCACCTGGGCAACGCGAGCGTGCTCGCCGCGCAGCCGGAGTTCGAGTCCGGCGAGCGCATGAAGAAGCTCATCGACCTCACGGAGCAGCGGGACCTTCTGGCGAGCGCGGTGGGTAACCGCGAGCACGGGGGGCGGCTGAAGATCACGATCGGGGCCGAGAACGACGAGAGCGTGCTCACCGACTTCACGCTGGTGACCGCGGAGTACAGCGTCGGTGGCCTCAAGGGCGTGATCGGGGTGATCGGACCCACGCGCATGCCGTACGAGAAGGTGGTGACGATCGTCGATTACACGTCGTCCCTCGTCACGCGAGTTCTGGCGACGTGAACGGGGTTCGATCCCTCGCGCCCCGTGGGCCGGGCCGCACTCACCGGGAGATCCATGGCTGACTACTACGAGCGCCTCGGCGTGTCCCGCACCGCGGACACCGAGGAGGTCAAGAAGGCCTACCGGAAGCTGGCCCTGAAGTACCACCCCGATCGCAATCAGGGCTCGAAGGAGGCGGAGGAGCGCTTCAAGGAGGTCACCGAGGCCTACGAGGTCCTCCGCGACTCCGAGAAGCGTGCGCTCTACGACCGCTACGGTGAGCAGGGTCTCAAGGCCGGGCCGTCGGGGGGCGCGGGCTTCGACTTCAGCGACGCCGTCGAGATCTTCATGCGGGATTTCGGCGGCTTCGGCGGCCTCGAGGACCTCTTCGGGATGCGCGGCGCCCGGGGTCAGCGCACGGCGAGTCGGAAGGGCCAGACCGTGCGCATCCGCCTGGGTCTGACCCTGCGCGAGGTCGCGAGCGGGGTCACGCGCAAGGTCCGCGTCTCGCTGCTCGACCACTGCGACGTGTGCGACGGGTCGGGCGCGGCTCCGGGCAGCGGGCCGGCGACGTGTCAGGTGTGCGGCGGCTCGGGTGAGGAGCGGCATGTGCAGCGGTCGGTCTTCGGACAGTTCGTGAGCGTGCAGCCCTGCCGCGCCTGTCGGGGCGAGGGGCGGGTCATCGAGCGGCTGTGTGACGCGTGCTCCGGCGAGGGGCGCGTTCGCGCCGAAAAGGAGATCGAGATCGAGGTCCCGGCCGGTGTCACCTCGGAGAACTTCCTCACCCTCCGCGGTCGCGGGAGCGTCGGCCCGCGGGGCGGCCCCAGGGGCGACCTGGTCGTCCTGCTCGAGGTGGAGGACGACCCACGCTTCGTGCGCAACGGATCGGATCTGGTCTTCGAGCTCCCGATCACCTTCGCCCAGGCGGCCCTCGGCGCGGAGGTCGAGGTGCCGACGATCGACGGCTCGGCTCGGGTCACGATCCCGAACGGGATCCAGAGTGGGGAGATCCTGAAGCTCCGAGGCCTCGGCCTTCCGGAGCTCAACGGCACCCACCGGGGCGACGAGCTGGTACGCGTGCTCGTCTGGACGCCCGATGAGCTGACGTCGGAGCAGGAAGAGGCGTTCCTGCGGCTCCGCGAGCTCGAGGGGCCGCCGCCCGACCGGATCACCCGCGGCGCCCACAAGGGATTCTGGTCGCGGGTCAAGGAGGCGTTCACCGGAGGATGACGCCGGCCCATCGCCGGTGGCTCGAGGTCGCGGTCCGGTGTCCCGGCGCCGGAGACCGGGCGGCGCTCCTCGCCGACGGGCTCCTGCTGCTGGGGGGACGGGCGATCGAGGAGCGCGGCGCGTGGTTCGTCACGCACGTCGAGGACCCCGGAGACGTCGACGCCTTCCTGCGCCGGGCGTGCGACGCGCTCGCGGAGGCCACCGGGCTCTCCGGCATCGAGGTGCGCGGCGACTGGCGCGATCATGAGGACTGGTCGGAGGTGTGGAAGCGCGGCCTGGCCCCGCGACGCATCACCGACCGTCTCGTCGTGCGACCCTCGTGGACCGGGTACCCCGGGAAGCGCGAAGGGGACGTCGTCCTCGTCGTCGACCCCGGAATGGCGTTCGGGACCGCCGAGCACGGGACGACCCGCGGGTGCCTCCGCCTCCTGGACCGCGTCGTGCGGCCGGGCGACCGGGTGATCGACGTGGGCGCCGGCTCGGGCATCCTCGCGATCGCATGCGCCCGGCTCGGCGCGTCCGAGGTCCTCGCCATCGAGGGTGACCCGCTCGCCTGTGAGGCGATGGCCGAGAACCTGGAGCGCAACGGCGTCGCCGACCGGGTCCGCGTGTCGTGCTCGTGGGCCGACGCGGCCGCGCTCCGCGCGCTGCAGCCCGCATCGGGAGTCGTCGCCAACCTCGAGAGCGGGATTCTGGAGCCGCTGGTTCCGGGGCTGGTGGGGGCGATGGCGCCGGAGGGCTGGCTGATCGTGTCGGGGCTGCTGGCGGAGGAGTGGCCGATGCTTCGCGCCGTGTTGGAGGAGGCGGGATGCCGCGCGGCCGCGGAGGACGCCGACGGCGATTGGTGCTCCGCCCTCCTCAGGCGGCGACCCTAGCCACCGTCTCCCGCGCGGCCCGCTCCGCGAGCACGATGGCGTACCAGCGGCTCACCTCGATCGCGGAGCGCGGGTCCACGCCCCGGGAGAGCCACCGGACCGACTCTCGCAGCCGCAGGGACGCGGCGGGCGCGTCGGGTGCGGCGCCGGGGTCCGCAATGCCCACCACCCAGGCGCGGTCCGACCGGGCGGCGCGGCCGACCGGTCCGCC
>JBFFWJ010000425.1:0-3754 GCA_041570315.1 Longimicrobiales bacterium
AGCCGCAGGGGCACCTGGTAGATCAGCACCGGCACGGGCGACGCGTCGGCGACGGCCTTGAAATGGCGCGCGAGCGCCCCGGGCGTCATCGCCCCCTTGTAGAACGCGGGCGGGCTCACGAGCACGGCGTCGGCGCCGGCTTCGGCCACGCGCTCGGTCAGGCGGATCGTGTGGCGCGTCGACTCCAGCCCGGTGCCAACGATGACGCGGGCGTCCCGAGGCACGACCCCGTCCGTCGCCTCCACGAGCGCGACGCGCTCCTCCTCGTCCAGGAAGGCGGCCTCGCCGGTCGAGCCGGCGATGAGCAGACCGCTGAGCGGATGCTGGAACCACTGTCGGAGGTTCGCGCGGAACGCGACCACGTCCATGTCACCCGTGACCGGGTCGAAGGGAGTGGTGACGGGGAGGAAGGTTCCGCTCAGGTCCACTCCGCCGTTCGTGCTCATCGCCTCCTCAGCGCTCCATGAGCGAGGTCATCTCGTCCACGAGATTCGAGGTTCCCGACAGCGCGCCATCGGGCCCCGGGGTACGCGTGTCGCCGAACATGTTCATCTTGAGGTCGAAGTCCGCCGGGTTGTTCGCCGCCGCCTTGGCCACGTCGAACGCGACCGTGTCCGACTGCACCAGCTCCGTGAGATGCTGGTCGAAGGACTGGGATCCGTACACCGCCCGGCCTTCTTCGATCAGGTCCGCGATCTCGTCGAGCCGGTCACGGTCGCGCACGCAGTCTCGGATGGTCGACGTCATGAGCAGGATCTCCATCGCCGCGCACCGCCCGCCCTCCTTCTTCTGGACGAGCCGCTGCGAGATGACGGCCTGCAGCGACTCGGACAGCCGCACGCGAATCATCTCCTGCTCACTCGGCTCGAACACGGCGATGATGCGGGACAGCGTCTGCACGGCGTTGCGCGTGTGGAGCGTGGAGATCACGAGGTGGCCCGTCTCGGCGGCCTTCAGCGCGGTCTCGATCGTGACCTTGTCCCGCATCTCACCGATGAGGATGACGTCGGGGTCCTGGCGGAGCACCGACCGGAGCCCGGTCGCGAAGGAGTCGGTGTCGGTGCCGATGTCGCGCTGCGTGATGGACGACTGGTTGTCACGGTGCAGGAACTCGATCGGGTTCTCGAGCGTGACGATGTGCACCGACTTGTGGCGGTTGATCCAGTTGATCATCGCCGCCATGGTCGAGCTCTTCCCCGAGCCCGTGACGCCGGTGACCAGGATCAGGCCCCGCTCGAACGACGCGATCTTGTTGATGATCGGAGGAAGCCCGAGGTCCTCGACCGACGGAATCTCGAAGGGGATCGCCCGCATGACGATCATGGGGGATCCACGCTGCCTCAGGATGTTGACGCGGAACCGGCCGACGCCGGGGATGCCCCAGGAGCAGTCGTAGTCGAGGATTCGGTCCAGCTCCTGCCTGTCGTGCTCGTGCGGGATGAGCTGCAACGCGATCCCGCGTACCTGATCGACGGTCAGCTTCTGCTGGGTGAGCGGCTGGAGCACACCGTGGATGCGGGCACGCATGTAGTCGCCCGCCTTGATGTGGATGTCGCTCGCACCACGCTGAACCGCGGCCTTGAACAGCTCCTGCATATCGGATCTCCGAAGATGAGGCCGTGACGCCCTCCCCGCTCGCGCGCGAGGCGACCGACGGGTGTCGAGCCCGGGGATCTGCTCGGAAGAGGCATGCTAGCTCGAAAATAGTCCCGCCCATCCGCGATGGGGAATCAAATTATCGCCGAGCGCCAATCGAGCCCCATCCTTTCCCGCACCTCCTCCATGGTCCCGCGAGCGATCGCCCGGGCCCGGTCCGCGCCCTCCTCGAGGACGCCACGTACCTCCTCGGGATGGGCCCGCAAGTGCTCGGCCCGGTCGCGGAACGGGGCGTAGCGCTCCGCGATGTTGGACGCCAGGACGCGCTTGCAGTCCACGCAGCCGATCTGCGCCGACCGGCACCCCTCGGCCAGCTCGGCGCGGGTGGCGTCGTCGGTGAAGAACCCGTGCAGGGTGAACACGTTGCACCGCTCGGGCCGGCCGGGGTCGGAGCGCCGCACGCGCTGGGGGTCGGTGACCGCGGTCCGCACCCTCGACCAGACCTCGTCCGGCCCGGCCAGGATCCCCACCGTGTTCCCGAGCGACTTGCTCATCTTGGCCTCCCCGTCGAGCCCGATGATGCGCCCGACGTCCTCTCCGATCAGGGCCTCGGTCTCGGGGAAGGTGTCGCCGTATGCCGCGTTGAACTTGCGGGCGATGTCGCGCAGAAGCTCGAGGTGCTGCCGCTGGTCCTCGCCCACCGGCACCGCGTCCGCCTTGTACAGCAGCACGTCCGCCGCCTGCAGGATCGGATAGTTGAGGATGCCCGCCGGGATCGACTCGAAGTGCTTCGCCTTGTCCTTGTACTGCGTCATGCGCTCGAGATCCCCGACCGGCGTGACCGCATTGAAGAGCCAGGCGAGCTCGGTGTGCTCGTGCACGTCCGACTGCACGAAGATGATCGACCTGGCGGGGTCGAGCCCGACCGCCAGGAAGGACACCGCCAGGTCGAAGACCATCCCCGGCAGCTCCGCCGGATCCGTGCCGGAGGTGATCGCGTGGTCGTCGACGATGCACCAGATGCAGTCGTAGTCGTCCTGCATCGACACCCAGCGCCTGAGCGCGCCCAGGTAGTTGCCGAGGTGAGCCTCTCCCGAAGGCTGCATCCCGCTGAACACACGCTTCTTCCTTCCGGTCGCCTCGGTGCTCGCCATTCTTCCGTTCGTTGTGGGTCCCTGCGAAGGCCCGCTAACTTAGCGGCCGTCCCGGGCCGGCGGCACCTCCGCCCCCGTCGTCGACACGACCCCGGCGCGGCTCGTCGTGGAGCCCGCCGCCCCTCCCCTCGACCGCCGAACGCGACCGTGAACGCCTTCGTCCGCACTGCCCGCGAAGCCGCCGAGGCCGCCGCCGCCGTTCACCGCCGGGACGCCGGCACGGTCCGCCTCGACGGCGCGACGACGAAGGCACGCGCCGACTACGTGTCGCAGACCGATCTGGACGCCCAGCAAGCCGCGCTCGCCGTCATCGGGCGCCGGCACCCCGACCACGCCCTCCTCGTCGAGGAGGGCTCCGAGACGGTGCAGGAGCAGCTCTCCGGCTGGGACGGGCGTCCGCTCTGGATCGTGGACCCGCTCGACGGCACGGCGAACTTCCTGCACGGGCATCCGTGGTACGCGTCGTCGGTGGCGGTGGCCGTCGACGGCCGGCCGGTGGCCGGGGCGGTCGTGTGCGGGTCGAGCGGTGAGCGTTGGTGGGCGGCCGAGGGCACGGGGGCCTTCAAGAACGGGCGTCGCATCGGGGTGTCGAGCCCGCGCCCGCTCATCGACGCGCTCGTGGGCACCGGCTTCCCCTTCAAGCTGCTCGAGGTCCTGCCCACCTACCTGGGCCAGTTCGATCGCGTGCTCCGCTCCGCCTCCGGCATCCGGCGGGCCGGGTCGGCCGCCCTCGACCTCTGCTACCTCGCCCAGGGCTCGCTCGACGCGTTCTGGGAGGAGGTTCTCATGCCGTGGGATTTCGCCGCCGGCCTCGTGCTCGTGCGCGAGGCGGGAGGATGCCTCGCGCGGCCCGGAGGCGGTGACGTGGATCTCACGCCGGGACCGGTCTACGGCGCCAGCGGGGCCGCCCTGCTGGGCGAGCTGATGGAGCTCCTGGCCGACGCCCCCGCGTTCGGTCCGTCGGCCGCGGATCCGGAGTAGAGCAGGGCCACAAAGAAAGCGCG
>JBFFWJ010000426.1:0-3745 GCA_041570315.1 Longimicrobiales bacterium
ACGCGCCCCACGTCCAGCGCCGCGTCATCGACCACGACGAGGAGGTCGGTGGAGGCATCGAAGTCCCCGAGATCCCTCAGCCGCCTGGTCGCGAGACCGCTCCGGTTCATGTACGTGGCAGGCTTCATGAGCAAGACCGTCGCCTCCCCGACCCGCCCCTCGCTCTCGAACGCCTTGCCCTCCCGCACGAAGGGCCCGAAGTCCCAGTCGTACGCGAGGCGGTCGACGACCCACCATCCGACGTTGTGCCGGGTCGAGTCGTATTCCGGACCCGGGTTGCCGAGTCCCATGACCACCTTCACGCGAGACGCGGATCAGGGGCCCGATCAGCCTTCTTGGTCCCCGGAAGGCTCGGCCTCTTCCCCGGCGGCCTCCGCGGGCTCCTCGCCCTCGGCCGACAGCGCTGCCTGCGCGGCCTCGAGCTCCTCCTCCGTCGGCGCCTCACGCGGCACGGAGACCGAGCAGACCGTTCGCTCCGGCGAGATCAGAGCCTCCACGCCCTCGTCGAGCTGGAGGTCGGACACGTGGAGGACGTCGTTGAGACCGAGCCCCGAAACGTCGACCTGGATCGACTCGGGGATCTTCGACGGGATGCAGCGCACCGTGAGCTCGTTCAGGATCTGCTCGAGCACCCCGCCATCGTCCCTGACGCCCACGGGCACGCCCACGAGGGCGATCGGCACGTCCACGTCGACGGCGACGCCCGCCTGGATGCGCAGGAAGTCGATGTGCAGGAGCGTGGCCTTCCAGGGATGGGTCTGGATCTCCCTCACGAGGGTCTGGTAGGCCTCCTTCTCGCCCTCGACCTCGAGGGCGACGATCGTGTTGTCGACCGAGATCGAGCGGAACAGGTGGACGGCCTCGTGGGCGTCCACCGAGAGATGAATCGTGTCCAGCTCGCGCCCGTACAGGACGGCGGGCACACGACCGTCCTGGCGCAGCTTGCGCGCGACGCCCTTGCCGGTGCCCTCGCGCCTCCTGGCGCCCAGCGTTGCATTCGTTGCCATGGTGCTTTCCCCTGATTGTCGGCCCCCAGGCTCTCCCGGGGCCCTTTCCCTCAGTCGTCCGGAAGCATTTCGAAGAGCTGGCTCACCGACTCGTTCGAGTGGATGTGGTCGATCGCCTTGGCGAGCAGGTCGGCCACGGAGAGCACGCGAAGATTCGGGAACTTCTTCTCCTCCGGTATGTCGATCGTGTTCGTCACGACCATCTCCTCGATGGGCGCCTCGCTCAGGCGCGCCACCGCTTCGCCCGACAGGAGCGCGTGCGACGCGGCGGCGTAGACCGCCTCCGCACCCCTGTCCCGCAGGGCGTACACCGCGTTGGACAGCGTACCCGCGGTGTCCACCATGTCGTCGATGAGGAGGCAGGTCATGCCCTGCACCTCGCCGACCACGTTGAGAACCTCGGCGACGTTCGCCTTCGGCCGCCGCTTGTCGATGATCGCGAAGCTGGCGTCGAGGCGGCGAGCCGTGCCCCGGGCCATCTTCGCCGAGCCGACGTCCGGAGCCACTACCACCAGGTTCTCGAGCTCCAGGTCCTTGAAGTACTTCGTCAGCACCGGAGCCGCGTACAGGTGATCCACGGGAATGTCGAAGAACCCCTGGATCTGATGCTGATGGAAGTCGATCGAGACGACCCTGTCCGCTCCGGCCGCCACGATCAGGTTCGCCACCAGCTTCGCACCGATCGCCACCCTCGGCTGGTCCTTGCGGTCCTGCCTCCCGTATCCGAAATACGGGACGACCGCCGTGACGCGGGCCGCGGAGGCGCGCCGGGCCGCGTCGATCATGAGGAGCAGCTCGAGGATGTTGTCGGCCGGAGCGGTGGTGGACTGGACGATGAAGACGTCCCGGCCGCGAGCGTTCCGATCGATGCGGACGAAGATCTCTCCATCCGCGAACTGCTTGATCGTCGCTCCGTCGGGCGACTTTCCGATCTTTTCGCCGATCTCTGCGGCGAGTGGGCGGTTCGACCGACCGGCCAGGAGCAGGAGCGGTCCTCGCCTGTAGGTGTCGTCCATGCGTCCGGGATCGAAGCCGACGGAAAGGCGCGAAACGATAGCCCAAAAACGTAGATAGAGGGCACGGAGGGGTCAACGCGCCGGCGATCCGGAGCGCGCGCCGGCCGCGCGGCCCCGAGCGCCAGGCGCCTCGGAGCGCCCGTCAGTCCGGCCGCCGCACCGCGAAGCGCGCGGTCGAGACCGCGTCCGACCGGTCGGCGGTGCGCAGCACGAGCCGGATCTCGTACTCCCCCTCGTCCAGCGACGGAAGGTCGAGGTCGAGGTACCGGAAGTGGTGTGTGGGCCGGTCGGGCCCGGGCTCCCTCCACGACAGGACGAGGGGCTGCGGCGGCTCGGAGAGGCGCAGGAACTGCCCGATACGGCGCAGGACACCGACGCCGCTCCGCTCCACGGACACGTCGAAGACCAGCTCCTCGGGCCGAAAGCCCAGCCCGGCCACCTCCCAGGCGATCGCGAAGCTCTGGCCCGGGCGGATCTCGGGCCGGAGAAGGGCCGCGGGCAGCGCCTCCTCCAAGGACGTCGGCTCGTCCCGCAACGGTCGAGTCAGGAGCAGGTCGGAGAGCGTCGCGATGTCCTCCGGGGCGGGTCGCTCGGGCGCGCCCACCCGCAGGCGGCCGGCGCGACGCCGCTCGGGGCTCCAGGCCTCGGCCGACACCATGTACGCCCCCGTGGGGAGCGTGAGCATGAGCACGCCCTCGGCGCTCCCCTCCGACGTCCGCGCTCGCAGGCGGCCCCCGCCCACCGGCCAGGCGAACACCCCGGCACGATCGGGCATCCCCGCTTGATCCCCCGGATCGAGCCAGGGCACGTCGTGCTCGTGATCGGCGTGGTACGTCGTGTCCTCCGGGAGGAAGGTGGTCGCCACGACGACGGTTTCCGTGCCCCGCGGAAACAGGACGAGCTGACCGTCCATCGGGAGCAGCACGGGCGCGTAGTCGGGCGCATAGAGGCTCCTCGGTCTGCTCGTCCCCGCCATCAGCTCCTCGGCGGCCGCGAGCCCCGGCTGCGCCAGGACGGTCCCTGACGGCATGTAGTCGCGCCCCTCCGGATGCTTGTGCCCGATCACGTGGTCCAGCGAGCCCCAGTCGCGGCTCGGTGAGCGCTCCCAGCCCATCTCCCACCCGTGTCGGATCGTCAGGGTCTCGAGGTCGTCACCCCATCTGATCCGGAAGGGGTTGCGCGCTCGCTCACGCAGCGTCGACACCGTCCAGCGCGCATAGTGGGCGGTAAGCCGGTCGTTGCCGGCCACGAGGAAGAGCGGGTCGGCCAGCGTCCACAGCCGGTCGACCTCCGCGCGCGCCGAGTCGGGCTCCAGCCCCTGCCGCCACGTCTCCACCAGGCCCCGCGCGTCACGATCGATCGGCCGCCTGGGAAAGCGCCAATCGTCCGCGCGCTCGGGCTCCATCCCCGAGAGCGCCTCCTCGAAGGCGGCGAGGGCCTCCTCGTACCGCCCGAGGCCGTGCAGGGCGAAGCCCTCGAGCGCCCGACACCACCAGCGCTCCACCGAGCCGCAGGCGCGCGCCGTGCGGAGCGCGGCGGGCCAATCACCGCCCTCGGAACGGTACCACGTGCGCTGACCGAGGAGCCATCCATCTCCCGGGAGGTTCTCCTGGAGCGAGTCGAGCACGGCAACGAGCTCGCGACGGAGCGCCACGATCTCGTCGCGCTCGGCCACGGGATACCACTCGCCCTCCCCATACCACGTGCAGAAGCGTCCCACAC
>JBFFWJ010000427.1:0-3745 GCA_041570315.1 Longimicrobiales bacterium
AGCAGCACATTCTGAGCGGGTCCGCTGTCGTTACCCGAACCCTGAAGCGTATTGCAGTCAACTCGGAGCAGCGATTCGCGCTCTCCCCCGCCCAGGATCTTCGCCATCAGCTTGGCCGTCATGGTCTTCCCGACCCCCGTCGGCCCGCAGAACATCCAACGGCCCCGAGGTCCTTTGCGGCCCTGCCAGGACCCGAGCCCGCCCACGAAGGCTTCGGCGACCGCGCGCAGCGTGTCGTCCTGCCCGAAGATCTTGGCGCGCAGCTCGGTCCACACGTCGTCCGCACGCAGACGACCGACCGTCACCAGGCTGCGGCCGATCGTCGCCTCGAGCGCCTCGAAGAGAACGCCTTCGGTGAGCTCGCCGAGCGGTGGGTCCCGGGTCAGGCAGGTGGCGCAGGCCCGATCGACGAGCTGGATCGCCTTCGCAGGCTGGTGGAGCCCGGGCAGGTACTCCTCCGTCAGCTCGACCGCGCGCCCGATCACCTCCTCACCGATGGCGAGGCCCGCGTAGTGCTCGCGCAGACGCGGCAGGCGCGCCCTCAGGATCTCCAGTGTGGCCTCCGGCGAGGGCTCCTCGATCTTGATCTCGTCGAAGCGCCGCTTGAGGGCGCCGTCGGGCTCGATGAAGTGCCGGTACTCCGCCGTCGTGGTGCAGCCGATGCAGGAGATCCTCCCCTTGCCCAGCGCGTCCTTCAGCGACTCGTTCGCCTGGGTGAAGGGCGTCTGATGCTGCACCCCGCTCTGGAACAGCGCGTGCAGCTCGTCGACGAAGAGGACGATCTTGGGGTGCGCCTCGAGCACCTCGACCAGCGCCGCCACCCGCTTGTCGTACTCGCCCACCATCGACGCGCCGGCACGCAGGAGCGAGGGCGACAGCTCGAAGATGTCCAGCTCCCTCAGCGGCTCGGGCACGCGGGGGTCGCCCTCGGCGAGACGCCGCGCGAGCTCGTAGACGACCGCGGACTTGCCGGTGCCCGCCGGGCCGTGCACGATCGCGTTGTGGCGGCCCATCTTCAGAAGCGTCGTCTGCAGCTCCCGGAGCGGACCCTCCATGCCGACCATCCCCTTGGCGGGCAGGCGGCCCGAGGTCAGGCAGCGTCCGAAGGAGTTGAGGGCTTCGATCGCCTCGGCCCGGGCGGGTGACGCGCGCCAGCCAACGCTCTCTTCCGAGCCGGCGGCCGTACGCTCGTCGCCGCCAGCCTCGTCGCCACCGGGTGCGGCGGCGCCGGGGGCTGCTTCACCGGTGGCCTCGACGATGTCGTCGGCGTCGACACCGTTGGCCGCCAGCAGCTCGCGGCCCGCCGCGCTGCGCGCCAGCGCGTGCAACATCCGCTTGGGCGTCACCAGGTCGCCGGCCTGTCCGAGCTCGGCCAGGACCGCCCGCAGCGGCTCGGCCACTCGGACCTTCTCCTCCGGGGAATCCCGAAGGGGCCCAGGCGCAGGAAGGCGCGCCGTCACCTCGTCGGGAAGCGTGTCGCGGAGCGAGGTATGGTGAAGCACGGCGGCAAGGAGCAGGGCCGTGTCCAGCTCGTCGCCGTCGGGCACCGCGCGCTTCGCCTCATCGATCGCGGCCTGCACCTCGTCGTCGAGTCTCAGTCCCACCCGCGCTCGGGCTCCTGCACGTTGACGGGCAGAGCCTCGATCGTCGACCGGACGTCGAGCTCGTTGACCGGCACCGCCCCGGCCTCGGGGGATCGCGCCGTCTTCGGGCCGTTCCGCCACCTCGCCCACGCGGCGAGACCGCGGGCCGTGACCTCGGGTCCGTTGTCGGTCGCTGCGGTCTCGTTGCGTGAGAGATCGGCACGCTGTGGCGTGTCAAGAGCGAGCAGGAAGTCACCGAGGACGCGCTCGTAGGCCTTCATGGTCGGTCCCCATCGTTCGGGTCGAGCCGGTGAGGCAGCCGGCGCGAACCAGGACGCGCCGGCGTGCTCGGGGGGAGGAGCAGGCTAGGACGGCGGTCTAGCGGGGGCAAGGCGGGGCACAGCCACGGAGACGGACCCTCGGGCACACACCCGCCCCAACGGGTGACGATCCGGCCGGTCCGGAAGTAAGATGTGGGCCCGCCCACCGCTCGCGTCCACCCGGAGAGGAGACAGGAGTGTCCGGATCCATCGAAGGGCTCTATCTCGGCCACGAGCTCGACGCGGAGACCGCCCAGCCGACCGGAGCGCGCCTCGCGCTCGCGAGCGATCGGCTCACCACCCACGGGATCATCGTGGGGATGACGGGCTCGGGGAAGACGGGGCTGGGCATCGTCCTCCTCGAGGAGGTGCTGGCCTCGGGCGTGCCCGCGATCGTCCTCGATCCGAAGGGCGACATGGGGAACCTGCTCCTCAACTTCCCCAGCTTGCGGCCCGGGGACTTCGAGCCCTGGGTCGACGAGGGCGAGGCCCGCAGGAGCGGCGTGACGACCGCGGAGCTCGCGGCGGACCAGGCCGCGCGCTGGCGGGAGGGCCTCGCCGGCGCGGGGATCGACGCCGAGCGGATGACGCGGCTCCGCGAGGGCGTGGACATGCGCATCCTGACCCCCGGATCCACGGCCGGGACGCCGCTCGACCTCGTCGGGGACCTGAGCCCGCCCGAGGGGTCGTGGGAGGAGGAGGGCGAGACGATCCGGGACGAGATCGAGGGGCTGGTGTCGGGTCTCCTCGTGATGGTGGGCGTCGAGGCCGATCCGTTGACGAGCCGCGAGCACATCCTGCTCTCGAACCTGGTCGAGCACGGGTGGAGGGAGGGCCGCGCCCTGGACCTTCCGACGCTCATCCTGCAGATCCAGAGCCCGCCGCTTCGCCGCCTGGGCGTGTTCGAGCTCGACGCCTTCTATCCCGAGAAGGACCGCATGAAGCTGGCGATGCGGCTGAACGGGCTGATGGCGTCGCCCTCGTTCGCGGAGTGGATGACCGGAGATCCGCTCGACGTCGGCCGGCTGCTGTACGCACCCGACGGGCGGCCGCGCGCGAGCATCGTCTACCTCTCCCACCTCTCGGAGTCCGAGCGGCTCTTCGTGGTGACGCTGCTCCTCACGAAGCTCATCACCTGGATGCGCAGGCTCCCCGGCACCTCGGAGCTCAAGGCGCTCCTCTACGCCGACGAGGTCGTGGGCTTCGCGCCCCCGACCGCTGAGCCGCCGACCAAGAAGCCCCTCCTGACCCTGTACAAGCAGGCGCGCGCCCACGGGGTGGGCCTGGTGCTGGCGACACAGAACCCGATCGACCTCGACTACAAGCTGATGTCGAACGCGGGCACCTGGATGGTCGGCCGCCTGCAGACCGAGCGCGACAAGGCGCGCATCGTGGAGGGGCTGCGATCGGCCGGCGGCGAGGTCGACGTCCCGGCGTGGGACGCGCGCATCGGCCAGCTCGGCGAGCGGCAGTTCCTCCTCAAGAGCGCCGGGTCGCCGCGCCCGGAGCTCTTCTCGACGCGGTGGGCGATGTCGTATCTGCGCGGTCCGCTCACGCGGGCCGAGCTGCTTCGGCTCGGGCCCGACGCCGCCGCGGCGGATCGAGGTGCCACGCCGCGCTCGCCCGAGCTGGCCGACGACGAGAGCCCCGTGCCGCCGCCCGTCGCCTCGGCAATCGACGTGCGCTACCTCGACCCGGCGGCGGAGTGGCGCTCGACGGTCGGAGCCGGACAGGGGGCGCGACGGCTCCGGCCGGGCCTCGCCGTGCGCGTGCGGCTGCTCTTCGACGAGCGCGTCGGTGCGGTTCGCCACGAAGAGGAGTGGGAGGCCGTCGTCTTCCCGC
>JBFFWJ010000428.1:0-3741 GCA_041570315.1 Longimicrobiales bacterium
CGAGTGTACTCAAAGAACATGCTCGACCTCGCCGACCGAACCATCTCCGTCCTCGTCGCCGACGACGACGAGGAGCAGCGCCTGCTGCTCGAGAACGTCCTGCGAAGCGCAGGATGGGCCGAGCACGACGTGACCTCCGTGCCCGACGGGCGTGAGGCCCTCCGGGCGCTGCGTGAAGAGGTCTTCGACGTCGCGCTGCTCGACCTGAGCATGCCGGCCCTGAACGGTCTCGAGGTCTTCGAGGCGATCGGCGAGGACCCCGGCCGGCCGCAGGTGATCTTCGTCACCGGTCACGGCACGGTGGAGTCCGCCACGCGGGCGATGAAGCTGGGGGCGTACGACTTCGTCGAGAAGCCGGTCGACGGCGAGCGGCTTGCCGCCCTCGTGTGGAAGGCGGCGCAGGCGCAGGCCGTGATCGCGCGCTCGGAACGCTTCGGGCAGGTGGCGAGCCGTCAGGCGTCGGGCGTGAGCATCGTGACGCAGGATCCGGGCATGAGGGAAGCGCTGAGCCTGGTCGCGCAGGTGGCGGACTCGGATCTCTCGGTGCTGATTCACGGGGAGTCGGGGACCGGTAAGGAGCTGATCGCGCGAGAGGTCCATCGGCTGTCGCGCCGCCGTGAGGAGCCGCTCGTCGCGCTCAACTGCGCGGCGGTAGCGGAGACGCTGGCGGAATCCGAGCTGTTCGGCCACGAGAAGGGCGCGTTCACCGGCGCGGCCGCCAAGAAGATCGGCCTGATCGAGCTGGCGGACCGCGGCACCCTCTTCCTGGACGAGATCGGCGACCTGGCGCTTTCCCTGCAGGCCAAGCTGCTCAGGGCCCTGGAGACCAAGCACTTTCGCCGCGTCGGAGGCGTCAAGGAGTTCCCGACGAACTTCCGCCTCGTGTCCGCCACGAACCGTCCGCTGCGGAAGCTCGTCGGCACGGACGAGTTCCGCGGAGATCTGTACTACCGCATCAACGCGATCGTGCTGGAGCTGCCTCCCCTTCGGGCGCGTACCGGAGACATCGCTCTCCTGGTGCGCCACTTCATCTCGGAGTTCCGCCCCGGGGAGCAAGGCGCATGGAGCGTGGAGCCGGCCGCGCTGGCCCTGCTCGAGCGCTACCCCTGGCCGGGCAACATCCGGGAGCTGCGCAACGTGATCGAGCGAGCCGCGCTCCTTGCCCGCGGCCGGACGATCCGGGCCTCCGACCTCGGCCCGATGCTCGCCGAAGGGGGCGCCCGTGGGGTCGGCCCCGGTGGGGGAGCGGCGGGCAACGGCCACGGCGCCGCGGAGCCCGAGTCGGACGGAGAGCCGTCCTCGGGCGCCCTGCCCGAGCTCCGTCTCGAGGTGCTGGAGCGGTTGGCGATCGAGGAGGCGCTCGAGCGCACGGGATGGCATCAGGGACGTGCCTCCGAGGTGCTGGGCATCTCTCCCCGAACGTTGCACCGCAAGATCCGGGGCTTCGGCCTGAAGCGACCCGGGGGCTAGCCCGGCCGCCGGCCCGGGCGGGGGCGCGCCTCCGCGGACGGGCCGGGCATCCTCTCTCCTGTCCGGGGCATCGCTCTGGTCCGCCTCGACGGGCCCGCGCACATTGCCGGGCCCCGCCGCGAGCGGGCTCGACCCCCGCAGAACAGGCTGACCCCGATGCGCCCACGCACTCTCGTCTCCCTCGCGCTGCTCGGCGTCCTCCTCGCCTCCCCCCCGGCGCTCGAGGCGCAGGAGCCCGAGGAGGAGCCTGCGGATCCGGAGCAGGAGCGGCTCCCGCTCGAGGTCGGGCGGCGGCTCTCCTACACGGCCTCCGAGGGCTCCTGGATCTCGGTGGACGTGAGTCCCGACGGAGGCACGCTGGTGTTCGACCACCTCGGGGATCTCTTCACCGTCCCGATCACCGGCGGACGGGCGAGCCGGCTGACGCGAGGCATGGGCTTCGACGCGCAACCCCGCTTCAGCCCCGACGGGGAGCACGTGGTGTTCACCTCGGACCGCGACGGAGGGAAGAACCTCTGGATCCTGTCTCTGGACCTCGCGGATACCGTCCAGCTCACCTCCGGCAAGCACGACGCGTACGTGAGCCCCGAGTGGACACCCGACGGCGAGTACATCGTCGCCACGAAGGACTCCAAGCTGCACCTCTGGCACCGCGAGGGTGGGGCCGGAGCCCAGCTCATCGACGAGCCGGGAAACCTCCGCACGGTGGGTGCCGCCTTCGGCCCGGACGAGCGGTACGTCTGGTTCAGCGGCTTCGCCCGGCAGGGCAGCCTCTACAACAACGGCCTCCAACTCTACCAGCTGGCGGTCTACGACCGCGAGACCGGCGAGGTCTCGAGCCGCAGCAACCGCTGGGGTGGGGGCTTCCGGCCCACGCTCTCCCCCGACGGCCGCTGGGTCGTGTACGGATCCAGGCACATCGCGGACACGGGGCTGCGCATCCGCGACCTGGAGAGCGGTGAGGAGCGGTGGCTGGCCTGGCCGGTCCAGCGCGACGACCAGGAGTCCTCGGCCCAGCGTGACGTCTACCCGGGAATGAGCTTCACGCCCGACGGGCGCGAGGTGGTCGCGACGTACGGAGGTCGCATCTGGCGCATCCCGATCGACGGCTCGGATCCCGTCGAGGTGGCGTTCGAGGTCGAGGTCGACCTCCCGCTGGGCCCCTCGGTGGACTTCTCCTACCCGGTCGACGACGCGCGGACCTTCGTGGCGAAGCAGATCCGGGACGGGGTGCCCTCCCCCGACGGCGGCCGACTCGCGTTCACCGTGATGTCGGAGCTGTGGGTGCGGGAGATCCCCGACGGGGCGCCGAGGCGGTTGGCCGAAGACCTCGCCGCGGTGCAGCAGCATCCCGCCTGGTCGCCGGATGGAGCGTGGCTCGCGTTCAGCGCCTGGACGGACGCCGAGGGCGGGCACCTCTACCGCGTGCGCGCGGACGGGAGCGGACGCGCCGAGCGCCTGACGTCGGCGCCGGCCCTGTATCGGAGGCCGGCCTGGTCTCCGGACGGGAGCCGCATCCTGGTCGAGCGGGCGAGCGCTCGCGACTATCAGGAGGCCATCCAGCGCGGCAACCTCGGGGAGCCGACGGACCTCGTGTGGATTCCGGCCGAGGGAGGCGAAAGCAGCCTGGTCGCGCCCACCGGCGGCCTGACCGGCTTCCACTTCACCCGGGACGCCCAGCGCATCTGGGCCTATTCGGGCTCGGACGGGCTGGTGTCGATGCGATGGGACGGCACCGACCGGCGCGCGCACGTGCGCGTGCGCGGGCGCACCGCTTCGGGTGGCAGCGGGGGTCAGAACGCGTCGCTGATTCTCATGGCCCCCGAGGGGGACCGCGCGCTGGCGCAGGTCGTCAACGACCTGTACGTGGTGACGGTCCCGTACGTGGGGGGCGACACGCCGACGATCTCCGTGTCCGACCCGGAGAACGCGGCCTTCCCGGCGACCCGCCTGACCGACGTCGGCGGCGAGTTCCCGGCGTGGGGCGCCGACGGCCGTACGGTGCACTGGTCGATCGGCAACGCGCACGTGGTCTACGACCTCGACGCGGCGGAGGCCTTCGCCGACAGCGTGCGTGCGGTGGAGCGCGCACGGGGGGAAGAGGAGTCGGACGAAGAGGAGGACGACGCCGAGGACGAAGAGGGGTATCGGCCCTCGGAGCACCGGATCCGGATCGAGTACGAGCGCGATCGTCCCGAGGGGCTGATCGCACTGACCGGCGCACGACTCGTCACGATGCGCGGCGACGAGGTCGTCGAGAACGGCGTCGTC
>JBFFWJ010000429.1:0-3720 GCA_041570315.1 Longimicrobiales bacterium
GAACGGCAGCAGGTTCCCGAGCTCCTCCTCGATCACGTAGCCGATCATCCCCTCCGTCTGCGCCCCCAGCACGTCGAGCGGAAACGGCTCCCGCTCGAGGTCGCCCCCCGCTTGCAGAGCGAGCAGGCCGACCTGCGGCCCGTTCCCGTGCGAGACGACGAGCTCGTGCCCGAGCGCGACCGGCGCGAGCGCGCGGGCCGCGGCCTTCACGTTCTCGCGCTGCGCGGTCGGCGTCAGGGGCTGTCCGCGGCGCAGGAGGGCGTTCCCGCCGAGGGCGACGACGACCCTCACGGCGCGGTCCGCGCCCGAGGCTCAGCGCTCACCGAGGGTGGCGACCAGGATCGCCTTGATCGTGTGCAGGCGGTTCTCGGCCTGGTCGAAGACCACGGAGTGCGCGGACTCGAAGACCTCCTCGGTCACCTCCAGCCCGTCGAGCCCGAACTTCCGGTAGACCTCCTCGCCCACGGTGGTCGCCCGGTTGTGGAAGGCGGGGAGGCAGTGCATGAACCTGGCGTCGGCCTTGCCCGTGAGCCGGAGCGCGGCGGCGTTGACCTGGTAGGGCTGGAGAAGCTCGATCCGCTCCGCCCACACCGAGTCCGGCTCGCCCATCGACACCCACACGTCCGTGTGCACGAAGTCGGCGCCCGCCAGGCCTTCCTCGATGCTCTCGGTCACGGTGACGCGGGCCCCGGTCTCCTCGGCGACAGAGCGGCAGCGGTCGACGAGCGCCGCATCCGGCCAGAGGGCTTTGGGGGCCGCGATGCGCACGTCCATGCCGAAGAGCGCGCCTCCCGACAGCAGCGAGTTGCCCATGTTGAAGCGCGCGTCCCCCATGTAGCAGTACGCGACCTCGGCGAGCGGGCGCGTCGAGTGCTCCTTCATGGTGAGGACGTCGGCGAGGATCTGCGTGGGGTGGAACTCGTCCGTCAGCCCGTTCCAGACCGGGACCCCCGCGTGCTCGGCGAGCTCCTCGACGGTCGTCTGGGCGAACCCGCGGTACTCGATGCCGTCGAACATCCGGCCGAGCACCCGCGCCGTGTCCTTCATGGTCTCCTTGTAGCCGATCTGCGTCCCCGAAGGCCCGAGGTAGACGGCGTGCGCGCCCTGGTCCAGGGCGGCCACCTCGAACGCGCAACGGGTCCTCGTCGAACCCTTTTCGAAGATCAGCGCGAGGCTCTTGCCCTCGAGACAACGCACTTCCCGTCCCTCGGCCTTGGCGGTCTTCAGGGCAGCGGAGAGCTCGATGAGGTGATCGAGCTCTCCGGGCGTGAAGTCCAGAAGCTTGAGAAAGCTGCGACCGTGGAGATCGACGCTCATCGTTCGGACGTCCTGTTCGGAGGTTCTGCGGTCTCCCCCGCCGCGGGGGTCGGCTCCGCCTCGCGACGTCGGAGCCGTCACAGGGGATCCCGAAGGAAAGGGCAGGTCATACAATGGCCCCCGCCCCGACCCCGGCCAAGCTCGGAGCCGTCGATCTCCAGCACCTCCACGCCGGCCTCACGCAGCTTCGTGTTCGTGTACTCGTTCTTCGAGTACCCGACGACCACGCCCGGCTCGAGGGCCAGCACGTTGTTGCCGTCGTCCCACTGCTCGCGCTCGGCCTGGTACTCGTCCCCGCCGGTCGTGATCACGCGGAGCTCGCCGATCCCGAGGGCATCCGCGACGGCGTCGACGAAGGTCGACTCGCGGGTGAGCTCCACGCGCCCCTCTCGCTCACCGGGCCGAAGGCTGAACGTGGCCATGCCGTCGACCACCTTGGGATACACGGTCACCGCGTCCCGATCCACGAAGGTGAACACCGTATCGAGATGCATGTGCGCCCGGTCCTGCGTCATCACGCAGGCGATCACCCGCTCGGCCGCGCCCGAGGCGAAGAGGACCTTGGCGATCTGCTCGGCCATGCGGGCCGTGGTGCGCTGGCTGATGCCGATCAGCACGGTCTTGTTCCCGATCGGCATCACGTCGCCGCCTTCCAGCGAGGCGTGCCCGAAGTCGTCGAGATCGAAGCCCACCTCGCGGGCTTCGGGCGGATACCAGAACTCGAAGTCCGCGTCCCGGAACATCGGGTGGAATCGGTACACGGCTCCGACGTTGACGACCTCGAGCTGGCGGACCTTCGCGTACATCGGATTGAGGGAGACCCCGTGGTAGATCCAGCACGAGGAGTCGCGGGTGAAGAGCGAGTTGGGCAGCGGCGGGAGCACGAAGCCCTGCTCCGCCGAGCTCCGAGCGGTCAGCGAGTGCGTCAGGTCGATGCCCTGCAGCTCGTCCTTGGTGAGACCTCCGATCAGGTGCTTGGCCAGCTCCCGCGCGGGCATCTCCGCGAGGAGCGCGCGCACCTCCTCGACCAGCCCGACGCCGACGGTGAGCTCGTGCACGACGCTGTCGAGCACCTGCTCCTTGGCCGTAGGGCTCGTCTCGAGCGTCTCGGTGAGGAGGTCGCCCAGCAGGTACACCTCGATCCCCCGCTCCCGCATCAGCTGGACGAACGCGTCGTGCTGCTCCCCCGCCCTGCGCACCCACACGACGTCGTCGAAGAGCAGCTCCCTGACGTTCGAGGGGGTGAGCCGCTTGAGGCTTAGGTCGGGGCGGTGGACGATGACCTTGCGGAGCCTGCCGACCTCGGAATCGACACCGAAGTGCGTCATGCGCGTGGGATCCTCGCAGGCGGAGACCGAAAGACCGCAGGAGCGCGAACGCGGAGAGCCCGCGCCGAAACGCCCGGATTCTAATCGGAGGCTCGGGCGCCCTCAATGCGCCGGCGGGACCCCGGGCGGCGGCGAGCGGCCGTCCCGGGGACCTCGGGAACTCGTTTCCGCATCCGGCCATAAACGTCCCGCACCCCGGCCCGCCGACCGCCCTCTGACCGCGGAATCGCTGCGTCTTCGAGCGGCATGCTCCTCGCACCCCCTCCGGCGCGACGTCCCGCGGGATGTCACGAACACCCCAGGGTATTCACATCGGAGCTCGAAGCATGCGCCGCCTCCAGGCGATCGCCCTCACGCTGTCTCTGGGCGCATCGGCCGGCTGCGGGGAGGATTCCCCACAGCTCTCCGGACCGATCCTCGTCGACCCATCGCTTCCCCACGTCGTCGCGACGCCCTCCGAGATCGAAGCTCTCGGTGACGCCGCGCGCGATCCGTACCTCGGTTCGCTGCTCGCCGCGCTGACCCCCGAAGACCAGGCGTCGGCCTCCCTGGCGCTCCAGGAGTTCGAGCTCGGCCTCGCGGTCGCGCCCGCCACATCGTTCGCCGCGCTCGAGCGGCGTCTCGCCACGCTGACCCGAGGCGGGCGCGGGGGTCCGGACCCGGACGCCGAGCTCGTTCTGGGGACCCTCGACGTGTATCGGGACTGGTCCGCGAAGGTCCTCTTCGGTGTCGACCCCGAGACTCTCGCCCCACGGAGCCCACACGGGACCTGATCGACCGCCCCTCGACGGAGAGTCGCACCATGACCCCCGAAGTGTCCAAAGCCGGCGGCGTGCGCCGCTTCATCCTCGTCCTGGCTCTGCTCGTCCTCCATGGCCTGGTGGCACCCTCCCCGGCCTTCGCCGCTCAGGACGCTGAAGGCGGAGCCGTTCCCGCCACGGGCTCCGCGGCCCCCGCTCCCGCTCCCGACGGGGAGAGCGCCGTCGAGCCGGGCAAGCTCTACGCCTGCTTCATGCCCCAGCTCGGGCTGGTCTACCGGATCAAGGCGGAAGGGCTCGCTCGAGCATGCCACTCC
>JBFFWJ010000430.1:0-3719 GCA_041570315.1 Longimicrobiales bacterium
ACGGCGCCCCGGGTCGTCCCTCCTCTTCCGTGAAGGCCCGCCCCAGGCTCGGTTGCGCAGCCAGGACTTCGAAGAGGCTGGGCGTCACCCTCGTAACGGAGATGCGCTGCGGATCGCCCTGCTCCGTGAGGGTCATGGTCCTCGGCCCGTACAGGGCGAGGGCGTCGAAGCTGCTGGATGCCTCCGAGTAGAAGACGTGCAGGCCCGTGGCGCTGGGCATCCCCACCATGTCCAGGCCCGGAGCATCGTGCCGAATGCTGACGAGCCGATCCGCGTCGGGGTACGGCAGGGATTCGAGAAGCACGCCGTCGACGACGCTGAAGATCGCTGTCGTGGCGCCGATGCCCAGACCGAGGGTCATCACGGCGATCGCCGTGAATCCCGGGGATTTCCGGAAGCTCCGGACCGCACGTCTCGTTTCCTGCCAGCCTATCGCCACCATCTTCCCAGCCTCCTCCCGCTTCTACCGCACGCCACGGACCACGGCCGATCGTCCCGGGTGCGGCGCAGAGACTCGACGCCTTCCCGCTTCACCTGGTCGTGCGGCTCCGGTCGTCCGCCGCGCAGCGCCCGGCCGACGCGCGGCACGGCGGGCATCACCAGCTTCTCGCACTCACCCGGCGAACGCCTCGGCACCCTTCGCTCCCGGAGGCTCCCCGACGCCGTCGGGTTGCCATGGAGAACCTGACGCCGGTCGGGGCGGAGAGGTTTCGCTGGGGGCGTCCCGTTCTCCTGGCGGTGCTGCCCGATTCCGGCTGGCCGGGCGCATCCCGGCGAGGCCATCGGACATGGCGTCCCTCGTCCGAAGCGAAGCGGGACTCCGGTCCACCACGTCCCCGGCGTGCCTCGAGCCGACTCCGGGAGGACCCGCGGTCCGCTCCCGGACGCGCGAAGCCCCCCGCCGCCTGCTCGGCGACGGGGGGCGGCCTCCCGGCGAGGGGGGCGGCGCCTGCGGCGCCCGGGCTACATCACGAGCCGCAGGTACTGCATGACCTTGGTCATGTACTTCTCGAAGAAGAACTTCTGGATGTCCATCATGTCGAGCTCGCGACCCTGGATGTAGGCCTGCTCGATGTCGCTCGTCATGTCGAGCGGCGTTCCCGTCGTGATCAGGAAGGTGGCCTGCTTGCCGGGCTCGAGCGAGCCGACCCGGTCGTCGACGCCCATGAACTCGGCGGCGTTGATCGTGACCGCCTTGAGCGCCTCCTCCTCCGGCAGACCGAACGCCACCGCGACCCCGGCCTCCCAGGGCAGCCGGTTCGTGTACAGCGAGCCCGATCCGCCCGAGATGGCGAAGCGCACGCCCGCCTCGTGCAGGCGCGCCGGCATGGTGTAGGCGCCGTCGTAGCCCTCGTAGTCGCGGCCCGGCGCGGCCATCGTCGACGTGAGGATGACGGGGATGTCGTTCGCGGCCAACCGATCCGCGACGTGGATGGCGTCACCGCCCCCGCGGATCACGATGCGGATATCCTCCTCGAGTCCCCACGTGACGGCGTCGTTGATCTGCGCCGCTCCGTCCGCCGCGACCACGACGGGGATCTCCCGATCGAAGACCGGCATCATCGCGGCGTAGCGCGAGTCGGTGCGCACCTCCTCGCCCGCGGCGACCGCGTCGCGGTACGCGCGCGCCTCCCCGAAGAAGTCCTTGAGCTGCTGGACCTGCTCTTCGTACGTCGGCGGATTCTGGCCCCCGGGCCCACCGAACCTGCCCCCACCACCGCCGCGGCCGAAGCGGCGCGGGTTGGGGTTGGGCCAGTTCACGTTGAGGGCGGCGGCCGACTCCATCGACATCTCCTCCCAGCTCCACCCCTCGAGGTTCATCGCCGAGGACATGCCCGAGACCAGCCCACCCCCGGGCGTGCTGAACGCCACCAGGACGCCGGCGGACCGGGAGGTGCCGATGTGGCGGCTCTCGGCGTTGACCGCCACGTCCGCGCGCACGTTCGGGTTGAAGTCCCCGAGCTCGTTGATGTCGTTGGAGACGTCGACGGAGCCGATCTCGCTGATCCCCACCGTGCTGTAGGCGTCGATGAGGCCGGGATAGACGTGCTTCCCCGTCCCGTCGACCACGCGGGCTCCCGCGGGAATCCGCACGTCGGCGCCCACGGCCGTGATCACGCCGCCCTCGAAGAGGATCGTGCCGTTGTCGATGACGCCGTTGGTCACGGTGTGGATCGTGGCCCCCTGGATCGCGATCGGCTCGGACTGGGGTGGCACGGTCATCCGGACCTGCGCCTGGAGCGCGCCGGGCGCCAGAACGGCCGCCACGGACACGGCCAGCGTTACCGCGTTCTTCGTCGTCATGGTCCGTCGCTCCCGTTCCGCCCGCGCGCGTTCGCGTTGCCGTTTCCGTTGCCGTTCTGCACGGCCAGGATCGCCTGGATGAGCTGGGCCCGCTCGACCTCGATCTGCGCCCTCAGCTCCGCGTCCTCCTCGAGGGAGAAGTAGCGGCGCCCGTCGACCCACGTCTGCTCGGCCCTCGTGAACTGCGACAGCGGGTTTCCGTTCCAGATCACGAAGTCCCCGTCCTTGCCCGGCTCGAGCGAGCCGACCCGGTCGTCGATCGCGATGGCCTGCGCGGACCCGTTGGTCACCGTCGACAGCGCCTGCTCCTCGGTGAGCCCGGTCCGGAGCAGCTTGCCGGCCTCCCAGTTCATCCGGCTGGCGATCTCGCTGTCGTCGGAGTGCAGCGACGTCACGACACCGGCCTCGATGAGGATGCGGGCGTTGTACACCGTCGCGTCGTAGGCCTCGAGCTTGAAGGCCCCCCAGTCGCTCCACACCACGGCGGCGACGCCCGACTGGGCGAGCTCGGGCGCGATCTTGTAGGCCTCGACGCCGTGCTGCAGCGTCTGCACCCGGAAGCCGAACTCCTCGGCGAGCCGGACGAGCGCCAGGAACTCGTCGGCGCGATAGCCGTGCGACGAGATCAGCAGCTCCTGGTCGAGGATGTCGAGGATCGCCTCCATGCGCAGGTCGCGCCGAGGCGGGATGCCCTCGGGATTCGCCTCCCAGCGCCGCCACTCCCGCTCGTAGTCACGGGCTGCGAGGAAGTGGTCGCGGATGATCTCCTGCGTGCCCATGCGCGTGTCCGGGTACCGGTTCTCGCGCCGCTTGGGGTTCTCGCCCAGGGCGAACTTCACGGTGCGCGGCGCGCCCTCCAGCCTGAGCTCGTCGGGCAGCGCGCCCCAGCGCATCTTCACGATGACGTTCTCGCCGCCGATCGGGTTCGCCGAGCCGTGCTTGATGTGCGCGGTCGTGAGCCCGCCGGCGAGCTGCCGGTACATCCAGATGTTGTTGTGCGTGATGACGTCGCCCATCTGCACCTCGGGCACGATCGCGAAGCCGCTCTCGTTGACCCCGCTCACGCCCGAGTGGATGTGCGGATCGATGAGGCCGGGCGTGACGTGCTTGCCCGTCGCGTCGATCTCGACCGCGCCGCGGGGCGCGTCCAGGTCGACGCCGACCTCGGCCACCCTGCCCTCCCGAACGAGGAGATCCGCGTTCTCGAGGCGCCCCTGCGGGCCCTGCGTCCACACCGTGGCGTTGCGCACGACCACCGCGTCGGGCTGCTGGGGAAGGGCGCTGCGCCCGTAGTCCATCATCGGACGAATGAAGGGCAGGTCGAGATCGGGTACGTCCATCGCGACCGCGCCTCGGGCCGCGCCCTCGTACGGCTCGGTGCGCGTTCCGCGGAACGCCGGATCGGCGCCGTTGGG
>JBFFWJ010000431.1:0-3718 GCA_041570315.1 Longimicrobiales bacterium
AAGCGACAGGTACAGCCGCTTTCGGGCCCAGATGAAGCGGGCCACGTCCCTGACCGGGATCTGCTCGCCAGGCTCACCATCGTGCTCGGCCAGGTCTTTCCGGCTCGGCTCTTCAACGGTGAGCATGAGCAGGCCGATCAGAATGCCGGGCGCTCCGACGGTGATCAGGGTGGCCGCGGCGGCGGTCTTCACTCCCGCCCACGGGCGGCTCGCGTTCAGTCGCTGGACCAAGCCCTCGGCCTCGAGGGCCGGGCCGGCGTGCGTCTTCTCGTTCTTCATGATGCTCTCCTCGGTTCGGCCGCCGGCGCTCGCCGCGCGGCTCCTGTGTGTCCACCGTACGCCTGAGTCCTCGGTCTACAGGACCACCACCGGATCGATCAGGTGCTTCCTCACAAATCGTCTGGAGGCCCGGGCCAGGCGGGCCAGGACGGCGACCGGCGAAAGCGGTCGGGTGGGCTCTCGGATGTCGATCATCGCTCCCCCTCCGTTCCTCGTCGGGATCGGTGGCCCGGTGCGGCTCGTCCGCAGCCGGTACGGGGGAGTCTGCGAATCGGGCGTCACGTGCCGCTCAGCCGGGCATCAGAATCCCGTCGCGCGGTCAGACGGGTCTCAGGTTGCCCGGCCATCGAGCGGGTCCTATCCGTTAGCGTCCGGGTCGACGAGTCGCATCGAGCGCGGGGGATGCTGGATGGCCATGATCAGGGTCGAAGCCCTCGGCGGTCTGCGCGTCTTGAGGGACGGCGCCGAGCGCCGGACGCTCCCGGGCAAGCTGGTGCGCGCGGCGCTGCTCGTGATCCTGGCGATCGAGCGCGAGGTGAGTCGGGAGCGCGTTTGTCTCCTCCTCTGGCCCGACAGTGCTCCCGACAAGGGCCGTCACGCGCTCAGCCAGACCCTCCACGAGCTCAAGAAGGAGCTTGAGGATGGGTGGTTCGAGAGCGTCGGCGAGCGGTTGCGGGCGACCGAGTCGCTCGAGGCCGACGTGCACGAGCTCGTGGACGCGGCCGCCGAGGGGCGTCACGGCGACGTGCTCGAGCTCCATCGCGGACCCTTCCTCGAAGGCGTCCGGTTCGTTGGGGGTGTCGACTTCGAGCGCTGGGTCGAGGACGAGCGGAAGAAGATCCACAAGGTGGTCCGCGTCGCCTTCCGCGAGGTGACGTCCTCCACCCCCCATCCCGATCGACGGGCCGAGGTGGCGGCTGAGTGGGTCCGGCTGGATCCGCTGGACGACGAGGCGCAGCATGCGCTCATCGAGGCGTTGAGCCAGGCCGGGCGTCGCAACGAGGCGCTCGAGCGCTACCGGGAATACCGGGATCTGATTCGGGAGGAGCTCGGGGTCGAGCCCCTCGAGCAGACCGAGGAGCTCGTGGAGCGCATCCGGGCGGGTGGCGTGCCTCGCTCGGGGTCGGATGACGAGGAAGATGGCGGGGAAGCCGAGGCACCTCCGCCGACCGACGAGCCGGACCGGGAGCGACCGACGGAGCGCGACCCCGGCGCCCGGCTCCCGGACGACCTCCACGTAGTACGGCCCCTCGGCCTCGGAGCGACCGGCTCCGTGTACCTGGCGCGGGAGCCCGACCTTAGGCGTCGGGTCGCGGTCAAGGTGCTCGATCGTGAGCTGGCCGGGCACCCGATCGCCAGGGCCCGCTTCGTTCGCGAGGCGCAGTCGGCGGCCAGGATCCTCCACCCCCACGTGGCCGTCGTGTACCGGAACGGCGAAACCGTGGACGGCGTGCCGTTCTACGTGATGCAGTACATCAAGGGCTTCACCCTCGCCGACCGCATCAAGGCCGTCGGTCCGCTTCCGGCTCAGGAGGTGAGGCGACTCCTCGCGGAAGCGGCGTCGGCCCTGGCGGCGGCGCATGCCACCGGCGTCGTGCATCGGGACGTCCGACCCGGCAATCTGCTCTACGAGGACGAGACGGGAAGCACGTATCTGGTCGACTTCGGGATGGCCGCAGTGCTGGAGTCCGGAGGCGAGGAGATGGCGAAGCTAACACGCACCGGAGAGCTGCTCGGCAACCCCGAGTACATTAGCCCCGAGCAGCGCGCCGGCCGGCCCGTGGACGACCGCTCGGACGTCTACAGCCTCGGCGTCATGGGGCGCGAGCTGCTTTTCGGCCGCACGGACGACGGCTCGATCGACGAGCGACAGTCATCCGACACGGCGCTCCTGGACCTGCTTCGCCGGACGACGTCGGAGAATCCACGGCATCGACCCCACGCCGCCGAGCTCGCGGACGCGCTCGCCGCCGGCCCCCCGAAGGAGGAGGGCTGGAGTCTCTTCGGCCAGCTGAAGAACCGGCGCATGTTTCCCATCGTCGGGGCCTATACGGTCGGAGGGTGGGGCGGGGTGAGCGTGATCGACCAGCTGACCCAGCAGGAGATCTTCGCGCCCGTCGCCTATCGGCTGGCGCTCGCTTTCTTCGTGGCGGGTCTCAACGCCGTGATCGTCGTCGGGTGGTTCCACGGTGAGAAGGGTCGCCAACGGGTCTCGCGCGCCGAGGTCGCGCTCCTCACGGTCATCTTCGTGGCCTGGGTGGTCGCGAGCGCTCTCATGCTCTGACGTTTCGAGTCGACCCGGTTTGGTGGACACCTGATCTCTTCGAGAAAAGGAGCCTACGATGCCGAGAACGAGACCGCGGTAGGCGACGGATTTTCGGGAGCAGATGGTGGAGCTGGTCCGCGCGGGCAGCACACCTGAGGAGCCGAGTCGGGAGTTCGAGCCGACGGCTCAGACGATTCACCACTGGGTCGAGCAGGCCGACATCGATGCGGGTATCCGCAGACACGGGCTGACGACAGAAGAACGTGCGTAGCGCCGAGCTCGTGACCTAGATCCATCGGATCCACGACGACAATGGGCGCGTCTATGGCCGTCCACGGATTTTCGCCGAGCTCAAGGACGAAGGCGAGCAGGTCAGTGAGAAGCGTGTGGGCCGGCTCTCTCGCGCCACCACCCTCACCCCCCTCTCCTCAGCACCCGCCCGGGCCGCGCGTCGACCATCTCGCCGTCGTCGATCACGAGCGTGCCGTTGACGAAGAGGTAGTCGACCCCCTCCGCGTACCGCATCGCGTCCGCGCCGAAGTCGGCGACGTCGCGGATCTCCTCGGGGTCGAAGACGACAAGGTCGGCGGCCATGCCGGGCGCGACGAAGCCCCGGTCGTGGAGCCCGAGTCGCCGGGCCGCCATCGACGACATCCGCCGCACGGCGTCCTCCAGGCTCAGCACGCTGTCCTCGCGCACGTACTTGGCGATCACGCGAGGGAAGGCGCCGAACGCCCTGGGGTGCGAGCTCGCGGTGGTCTCCGGGTTCACGGGAGACGCGTCGGTGTCGATCATCACGTACTCGGCACGAAGCGCGAGATGCTTCTGCTCCTCGTTCATGCTCCGGGGGTTCACGCTCACCCCGCCGGCCTGCACGAGATCGAAGAAGGCGTTCCACGGGTCCGTGCCCAGCACCTCGGCCGCCTCGGCGATCGACCGGTTGATCACCCGCGGGTCCACCTCGCCAGGGGCCGAGACGATGAGGACGTTGCCCCAGTCCATCCCCACGTGCCGGTACCAGTTCTCCCAGTCCGACGTCGTCTCGACTTCCCGCCTGAGCTCGGCCCGTCGGGCCGGGTCGCCCAGCGTCGCCAGGAAGGCCCCCGTCCCCTCGGCGTAGTGCCGGGGATGCAGAAAGGAGCCGAGCCCGATCCCGTTGCGGACGTAGGGGTA
>JBFFWJ010000432.1:0-3718 GCA_041570315.1 Longimicrobiales bacterium
CGGCGAGAGCCCCTTCTTCTCGGCTCCGTGCTCACCGGGGATGTCGCAGAAGGACATCTCCGCGTACGTCGTCTTCTTCGGCTTGAAGATCTCCGACAGCCGGTCGATCCGCCCGTCGGGCACGCGGACGGTGCCCAGCCGGACCTCGCCGCCGTAGCCGACCGGGACGTCGAGGCCGGTCATCGTGTTGAACACGGTCGTCTTGCCGGAGCCGGCGAAGCCGACGAGTCCGATCTTCATGAAGGGCGCGACCTGAGGTTTCGGGACAGCGCCAAACGTAACGAAGTGGCCCGGGCGGTTGGAGTGCGTCGGGGCCTCGGCAGGCCTCGAGCGCGGTGCGTCGGGCCTGACGGCGCGCGAGCCCGTCGGAGCACACCCCGACGGGGCCCGCCACGCCGCCTGCCCGCTGGCCGGTCCTCAGCCGATCAGGACCGAGAGCCCGACGAGAATCCGGAACTCGTCCGAGCCGGGAATGAACGCCTCTTCGTCTTCGAACCACTTGTCGTACGCGGCCTCGACTCGGACGCTGGCCGGGCCGTCGTCGATCGACTGCTTGAACCCGGCGGCGAGGCCCGCCGCGTACTGCGTCTCGCTGTCGTCCTCGTCGCTCAGACGGAGGAACCCGCCCTCACCGCGCACGTACAGGCCGCTCTCGCCGATCGCCACGTTCACGCCCGGCAGGAACATGAGCTCGGTGAACGAGCTGTCGCCCGAGCTGAAGCGCTGCAAGGTGGCCAGCACCTCCACGCTGATCATGTCGGTGGCCATGAAGCCGACCCGTGCCATCGGCACGGGGATGCTCACCGTCGTCACGTTGTCGGCGTCCGTCACGTCGATGGCTTCGACGTACACGCCGGCGTCGAACCCGAGCTCGAGTTGCGCTTGCGCCCCGACCGGAAGAGCGAAGAGCCCGGCCAGGATCGCTGCGAACGCTCGCATGATGTCACCTCCTTCGAATCCTGAGTACGGCAGGCTGTCCAAAACGTCCCTCCATCGGCGCGGACGGCTGCGCTGCGCGGACGGGCTCACGGCTCGAGCCCTGGCGGCGCGACGCGTCAGCGTCGTTGAGGGCAAGTCGAAGGGTCTGGGCCCCGGGTCCGGTGGACACGTGGAGCCTCCTGCCTCGAGAAAGCGGGCAGGGTTTGCCGGAACGACCGGGACCCGAGTCGGAGACCTGGACAGCGGGTCCCCTTCGTCGTCCTCTGCCAGGATGTTACCCGCTCTCCCGCGGGCGGTCTGTCAGGCGATTCCCGCTTCGTCCGGGGGGATTGGGGCGAGGGCTCCATCGCGGCGGCCGCGCCATGCCCGGTCACCACCCCTGCTGGCCCGGGTCTTCTGGCCGAGCCGGCGTCTCGCGCCTCTCGACGTCTACTCCCGCGCCACCGCCGCCGGGGCCCTGCTCAGGTCGATGACCTCCCCCTCCGTGCGGGCGATCACGGCCGAGGCGGTGAGGTCGCCGCACACGTTCACCGAGGTCCGGAGCATGTCGAGGATGCGGTCGACGCCGAGGATCAGGGCGATCCCCGCCTGCACGTGCTCGCCCAGCCCCACCGCGTTGAGGACGATGATGAGCGTGATGATCCCGGCCGAAGGCACGCCCGCCGCGCCGACCGAGGCGAGCGTCGCGGTCAGCACGATGGTCATCTGCATCCCGAGGCCGAGGTCGATCCCGTAGATCTGCGCGATGAACAGGGCCGCCACGGCCTGGTAGAGCGCGGTGCCGTCCATGTTGATCGTGGCGCCCAGGGGAAGCACGAAGCTCGCGACCTCGTTCGAGACGCCGACCTTCTCCTCCGCCGTCTCGATGGTGAGCGGCAGCGTCGCGTTGGACGAGGAGGTGGAGAAGGCGAAGAGCGGGACCGCCGCGACCCGCTTGAAGAAGGCCGGAGGGCTGAGCCCCGCGAAGATCCTCAGGATCGTGCCGTACGTGACCATCAGGTGGACGGCCAGCCCCAGGACGACGACGACCGTGTACATCAGCAGGCTTTGCAGGAGGTCGAAGCCGAAGTTGGCGACCACGGCGGCGATGAGGACGAAGACCGCATACGGCGCCAGCTCCATGATCCAGTTGATGAGGACCATCGAGGCTTCGTTGATGCCGTGGAAGAAGTTGAGCACGGCGTCGCGCCGGTCCTCTCGGATCACCGTGAGCGCCGCGCCGAAGCAGATCGTGAAGAAGATCAGCGAGAGGAGGTCCATCTCCGCGGCGGCCTGGACGGGGTTGCGCGGGATGATCGACATGAGCGTCTCGCCCCACCCCGGCGCCGCGTTCGCGATGTCCACGCGCGCCGCTGCGTCGCCGCCGTACGTCTCCGCGAGCTGGTCGCGGGTCGCCTCGCTGACTCCGCCGCCCGGGCGCAGAACGTTGGCGAAGACGAGGCCGATCGTGACCGCGATCGCGGTCGTGGACATGTAGTAGAGAAGCGTCTTGCCGCCGATCCGTCCCAGCTTCCGTAGATCTCCGAGCGAGGCCGTCCCCACGAGCAGGCTCGCGACCACCAGGGGGATGACGATCATCGTGATCAGGTTGATGAACGCGGTGCCGAGCGGCTCCAGCGTGGCGAAGAGGCTCTGCAGCGGCTCGATGTCGGCCAGGTTCGCGAAGGCGCCGGCGACGGCGCCGGCGATCAGGCCGATGAGGATCTTCGTGTACAGCTGCATGTGTGTCCTCGGTTGACTGGAACGCCGTCTCCGGGTGCGCCGCCACCGGGGCGGATCGGGGGCCAGAATAGGCGCCGGCTTCCGGTTCCTGCAACAGATCGACCGACCGCTCCGCAGGCCTGGGGGTCCGGGGCGGACCTCACGCTCTCCCGGTGCCCCGCATGGCTCGGGTCGGGCCTCACCTCGGCCGGCGCACCTCCGCGCGGTCGATCGCGTGGCCTTCGAGCACGGCGTCGACGACCTCCATGCCCTCGACGACCCGACCGACGATCGTGTAGTCGTGGTTCAGCCGCACGTTGTCGACGAGGTTGACGAAGATCTGGGCGTCCCCGGTGTCCCGCCCCCTCGTCGAGATCCCCACCGTGCCGCGCCAGTGGACCGGCAGCCCCACCTCGTCGCGACTGTAGGGCCCCGCGCCCTGGTACTCGTTGGCTCCGGGGCTCCCGCCCTGGATCACGAAGTTCGGTGCCCAGCGGTGGAAGGTGAGCCCGTCGAAGTACCCGGCCTCCGCGAGACGGACGAAGCGGAAGACGTTCGTGGTCGCGATCGTCGGCAGGAGCTCGATGACGATCGAGCCGCCCGCGCGCATGTGGAGCACGACGGACGATCCGAGAAGGCCGGCGTACCCGTCGGACGTCGGCAGCGCGGTCGCCTCGAGCGGACGCGGCTCGGCAACGACCGGACCGCCCGACCAGTCCTCGAGGATCCGCGCGACGTCGTCGGCGACGAGAGGGTCGTAGTCCACCAGGAAGGGGCGGAGCCGCGCCGCGAGCGAGGCGTCGCCGTGCTCGGCGACCCGGGCGAGCAAGGCCCGTCGGGGATCCCTCCAGGTCTCACGGCCCGCGCGCGAGATGCGCTCGAACGTCGACAGGCAGCGCTCGGCGACGCTCGGCCCGGCGGACGAGCCCTCGAGGAGGCCGGCCACGGTCAAGAGGAGCTGGGGATCGTCACCGTCGAGCTGCGCGAGCAGGAGCTGGTCGATCGCATGCCCGTCGAGGTCGAAGAGGCCCTGGGCCGCGGCGGTTCGGACGTTCGCCGCCGGGTCCGAGAGCATCGC
>JBFFWJ010000433.1:0-3712 GCA_041570315.1 Longimicrobiales bacterium
GCAGGTCGACCCCGAGCGCGCCGGACGACCTGCAACGGGGAGGCTACCATGCCCGACGACATCGCAACCGCCAGGCAGACGCTCGCCGAGCGCCGAGAGGAGCTGCTCGGCCGGGCCAACGTCCTCGCGACGGGGATCGGCTACAAGGTCACGGCCGGAGAGCGCACGTCCGAGCTGAGCGTCGTGTGCTCGGTGCCGAGGAAGGTGGCGACGGCCCGGCTGACGGCCCAGGACCTCGTGCCGCCCGAGGTGGGGGGCATCCCCACCGACGTGGTCGAGACCGGCGGGCCGATCCGGGCCTTCCAGCCACCCACCGGGCGCTTCCGCCCCGCACCGGGTGGCGTCAGCATCGGTCATCGCGACATCACCGCGGGCACGCTCGGCTGTCTCGTGCGAAGGGACGGTGTCACCTACATCCTCTCCAACAACCACGTGCTCGCGAACAGCAACGACGCGAGCCCGGGAGATCCCATCTTGCAGCCCGGCCCGTTCGACGGCGGCTCCGTGTCGGGTGACCGCATCGCCGACCTCACCGAGTTCGTGCCGATCACCTTCACCGAGGACGAGCCCAGCGACTGCCCGGCAGGACAGTCGGCCGCGGCGCTTCTCAACGCGGTAGCCGCCGCGATGGGCCGCAGCACGCGGCTCAAAGCGGTGAGCATCCAGGCGACCGACAACCTGGTGGACGCGGCGATCGCCCGACCGCTCGACGACGCGGACGTCCTCGACGAGATCCTCGACATCGGGGCCGTCGCCGGATCGGCGAGCGGCGACCTGGGGATGGCGGTCAAGAAGAGCGGCCGGACGACGGGGCTCACGACGGGGGAGATCCTGCAGATCGACGTCACGGCGGATGTCCAGTACGGGGCGGGGCGCGTGGCGCGCTTTTCCGACCAGCTCCTCGCGGGCGCGATGAGCCAGGGGGGCGACAGCGGCTCGGCCGTCCTGGACGCCGAGAACCGTCTCGTGGGCCTGCTCTTCGCGGGAAGCGACACGACGACGATTATCAACCGGATCGAGCACGTGTTCAGCGCCCTCGGAGTGGGGCTGTGAAGCACCTGATCCCGGTCGCCGTGGCGCTCGCGCTCGGTCCGGGCGGCGCATGCAGCGAAGGAAGGACGGAGATGTCACCGACCATCGAGGAAGTGAGGGCCAGGCACACCGACAGCCTCATGGCTCTCCCCAGCGTGGTGTCCGTCGGTATCGGGCTCAACGCGGCGGGGGACCCGGCCATCGTCGTCGGACTCGAAGCGCAGAATCCGGAGACGCAGGCCGAGATTCCCGAGCAGCTGCAGGGTCATCCGGTGGAGGTCCGGATCGTCGGTCCGATCCGGGCGAGATAGCGTACGCCGCCGTCTCGCTGCCCGCGCGCCAGGCGTGGCGGAGCGAGCCGGAGGCGCTATGCCGCCGGGCGGCCGCGCGCGGCGGCGGCGCGCGTGGCGCGCGCGCGTCGAGGGCAACGTTTGCCCGATCGCGTCCATCTCGCGGCGCCCTCGAACCCGGTCCTCGAGGTCGCGGGCCGCGGGCCCCTGGACCCCTGTCACGCGGGCCTGTTCGTCCGTGTCTCCACGCCTTGGGAGCGAACGGCAGCACGCATATAATTGGGGGCTCTATTGGCACGCACCGTCGGACCCGTCGGGGAGCGCTCGCGGGATCCGGCCCGGACGGAGAGACCATGGCCGACAACGGGGGCGACGGGACCAACAGCCTCTCGATCCGCGACAACCGCACGGGTCGGGAGTACGAGATCGAGATCCTCGAGGGCGACGTGATCCGGGCGATGGATCTTCGCCAGATCAAGGTCGAGGACTCGGACTTCGGGATGATGTCGTACGACCCCGCGTTCACGAACACGGCCTCGACGCGCAGCACGGTGACGTACATCGACGGGGACGAGGGCATCCTGCGCTACCGCGGCTACCCGATCGAGCAGCTCGCCGAGCGCAGCTCCTTCCTCGAGGTCGCGTACCTCCTGCTCAAGAGCGAGCTTCCGACCCAGTCCGAGCTCGACGAGTTCGTCCAGGACGTCACGTTCCACACGTACGTCCACGAGAACATCACCGAGCTCTTCAAGGCCTTCCGCTACGATGCCCACGCGATGGGGATGGTCATCAGCGGGGTCGCCGCGCTGTCGACGTTCTACCCCGGCGCCAAGACCATCGACGACGCGGGTGCCCGCTGGGAGCAGATCGTGCGGCTCATCGCCAAGATGCCCACGCTGTCGGCGTTCGCGTACCGCCACCACAGGGGGCTCCCCTACGTCCATCCCGAGAACGAGCTGTCCTACACGGCGAACTTCCTGAGCATGCTCTTCCGCATCGGGACGCGTGATCACAAGGTCAGCCCCGTCCTGGAGCGAGCGCTCGAGATCCTGTTCATCCTGCACGCCGACCACGAGCAGAACTGCTCGGCGACGACGATGCGCGTGATCGGGTCCGCCAACGCCGACCCGTACGTGGCGCTGGCGGGCGCGATGGGCGCGCTGTACGGGCCGCTGCACGGCGGCGCCAACGAAGCCGTGCTGCGCATGCTCCGGCGGATCGGCAGCGTGGACAACATCCCGGCCTTCATGGAGGGTGTGAAGCGCCGGGAGGAGCGACTCATGGGCTTCGGCCACCGGGTCTACAAGGCGTACGACCCGCGCGCGAGCATCATCAAGCGCACGGCCGACGAGGTGTTCGAGGTGACCGGGCGCAACCCGTTGCTCGACATCGCGCTCGAGCTGGAGAAGATCGCGCTCAACGAGGACTTCTTCGTCGAGCGGAACCTCTATCCGAACGTGGATTTCTACTCGGGCATCATCTACCAGGCCATCGGCTTCCCGGTCGAGATGTTCCCGGTGCTGTTCGCGATCCCGAGGACGGTGGGCTGGTTGGCGCAGTGGGAGGAGATGCTGGTGGATCCGGAGCAGCGGATCGCCCGCCCGCGCCAGATCTACGTGGGTCAGGAGGAGCGCGACTACGTTCCGATCGACGACCGCGGCTGAGGGCCGGCGGGACACGACCGGGGAGGGCGTCCGGTGAGGGGCGCACCCCGCAACCACGCGAGACGGCACGAGCACTCCCCTCGGTCGGGGCCCGTTCGCAAGGAATCCAAGGAGCGCGCATGAGCGCACCCGATTGCATCGACCTGGTCCACCTGGGCCTGGAGGGCGCGATCTGCTGCTACCTGGTCGACGCCGAGGAGCCCACGATCATCGACCCGGGGCCCACGACCACGCTCGACGGGCTCGTGGCCGAGCTCTCGCAGAGAGGCGTCGGCTCCGACGATCTCAGGCACGTCCTCCTGACCCACGTCCACCTCGATCACGCCGGCGCGACGGGGGACCTCCTCGACCGCTTTCCGAAGGCTGTGGTGCACGTGCATCACGACGGGGCGTCGCACATGGTGGATCCCGAGCGCCTGGTCGCGAGCACCCGGCGGACGTTCGGAGACAACCACGACCGGCTCTGGGGAGAGGTGAAGCCCGTCGCCGCCGACCGCATCCGCGCCTGGCGCCCGGGTGAGCGGGGTCCCTGGGCCGGGCTGCGGCCGGTTCCCACGCCCGGTCACATCGCCCATCACCTGGCGTATCTGGATGAGCGGGACGGAACGCTCTTCTCTGGGGACTCGATGGGGATCGTCCTGGCCGGGGGACCTTCACATCCGCCTACGCCGCCGCCCGCCGTCGATCTGCCGGCGTGGGCGCGCACGCTCGACGAGCTCGCCGGCA
>JBFFWJ010000434.1:0-3709 GCA_041570315.1 Longimicrobiales bacterium
GCCGACACGACCGCGAGGCGCGCCGGCCCTTCCGGCGCGTCTGCCATATCGGCAGCGTTGTCGTTAGAATCGTGGCCCCCGCTTGCACGCCGAGCCAACCTCCCGACGAGCGGCGCCGCCCGATCGACGCAGCCCCGGAGCCCATGACGCCCATCGAGGTCCGTGCCACCACCGTTCTCGCCGTCCGCAAGGACGGCCGCGTCGCCATGGGAGGGGACGGTCAGGTCACCATGGGCGACACCGTGGTCAAGGGGAGCGCGCGCAAGGTCCGCCTCCTCAAGGAGGGAAGGTTCCTGGCCGGGTTCGCGGGGGCGGTCGCCGACGCCTTCACGCTCTTCGAGAAGCTCGAGGAGAAGCTCGAGCGGTATCCGGAGAACATGACGAAGGCGGTCGTCGAGCTCGCGAAGGACTGGCGCATGGACCGCTATCTGAGGCGCCTCGACGCGTTGCTGGCGGTCGCGGACCGGAGCCACCTCTTCCTGGTGAGCGGCACGGGCGACGTGATCGAGCCCGACGACGACGTGCTGGCGATCGGATCGGGCGGAGCCTACGCCCTCGCGGCAGCCCGAGCGCTGAAGGAGCACTCGGACCTCGACGCGGCGGGGATCGTGCGGCGTTCGCTCGAGATCGCGGGACAGATCTGCATCTACACGAACAACGACATCGTCGTGCTCGAGCTCGGACCCGGCGGTGGAGGGGCAGGATGACGACGAAGGCACTGGAGCGCTCGGACCCGGCAACGCCCGAGGCCAAAGGCGAGGATGCGGAGGACCAGGTCTGGCTGGACGAGCTGACGCCGCGGCAGATCGTGGCCGAGCTGGACAAGTACATCGTCGGCCAGGACGACGCGAAGAAGTCGGTCGCGATCGTCCTGCGCAACCGCTGGAGGAGGCAGCGGGTCGCGGAAGAGATGCGCGAGGAGATCGCGCCGAACAACCTCATCCTCATCGGCCCGACGGGTGTCGGCAAGACGGAGATCGCTCGGCGGCTGGCGAGGCTCGCAGGGGCGCCGTTCCTCAAGGTCGAGGCCTCGAAGTTCACCGAGGTCGGCTACGTGGGACGGGATGTGGAGTCGATGATCCGCGACCTCGTCGACATCTCCATCAACCTCGTGCGCGCGGACCGGGAGTACGAGGTGCAGGAGCTCGCGGAGGGTCGCGTGCAAGAGCGGCTGCTGGATCTCCTCCTGCCGGTGACCAACCCGGAGCCGGCCCCTGCGCAAGAAGGCACGAGCGTGTTCGTGGCCGGTCCGCAGGGCGTGGAGCCGGCGGACCGGGAGCCGCTGGGGGAGCGACGGGCACGCACGCGTGAGAAGCTCGGCAAGCTGCTCGCAGACGGAAAGCTGGAGGAGCGCGAGGTCGAGATCGAGGTCACGCAATCGCCTTCGATCGACGGGATGATGATCCCGATGGGTGGCGGTGAAGGCATGGACTACAACTTCACCGAAATGCTCCAGGAGATGCTGCCCAAGAAGACGAAGCGGCGCACGGTGTCGGTGTCCGAGGCGAGGAGAATCCTCCTCCAGGACGAGCTCGACAAGCTCGTCGACATGGACGAGGTCGTGAACGAGGCGCTGTACCGAGCCGAGGAGATGGGCATCGTCTTCCTCGACGAGATCGACAAGGTGGCGGGAGAGCGCGGTGGACACGGCCCCGACGTGAGCCGGGAGGGGGTGCAGCGCGACCTGCTGCCGATCGTCGAGGGCTCGACGGTGGCCACCAAGTACGGGCTGGTGCGCACCGACCACATCCTGTTCATCGCGGCGGGGGCGTTCCACGTCGCGAAGCCTTCCGATCTGATCCCGGAGCTGCAGGGCCGCTTCCCCATCCGTGTCGAGCTCCAGACGCTCGGCGAGGACGAGTTCGTGCGCATCCTCAAGGAACCCAAGAACGCGCTTCTCGAGCAGTACCGGGCGATGATCGAGACGGAGGGAGGCAAGATCGAGTTCACCGACGACGGCATCGAGGAGATCGCCCGCATCGCCATGGAGCTGAACATGCGCATGGAGAACATCGGGGCCCGCCGGCTGCGGACCGTGATGACGACGCTGCTCGAGGAGGTGATGTTCGATCTCCCCGAGGGAGCCGGAGAGCTCGTGCACGTCGACAGAGCCTTCGTCAGGGACAAGCTCGAGCGCGTGGCCGAGGACGAGGACCTGAGCAGGTACATCCTCTAGAGGTGGGGAGCCCATGTCGATGACGGACGCCCTCAAGCGCACCCCCCTCCACGAGGAGCACGTTCGGCTGGGCGGCAAGATCGTGCCCTTCGCCGGATTCGAGATGCCCGTGCAGTACCCGACCGGGATCACGGCCGAGCATCGGGCCGTCCGGGAAGCGTGCGGCCTGTTCGACGTCTCGCACATGGGCGAGTTCCTGATCCGAGGAGACGAGGCACTCGATCTCATCCAGAGGATCTCGGTGAACGACGCGGCCCGCGTCGAGGTCGGGCAGGCCCAGTACTCGGCCATGTGCCTGGAGAGCGGCGGGGTGATCGACGACCTCCTGGTCTACCGCTTCGCCGATCACTGGATGCTCGTCGTCAACGCGGCCAACCTGGGGAAGGACTGGGCTTGGGTGGCGCGACACGCCGAGGACTTCGACGTGGAGGTCACCGACGCCTCGGAGCGCACGGCCCTGCTGGCGCTGCAGGGGCCGAAGGCGCGGGAGCTGCTGCGGCCGCTGGCGAGCATCGACGTCGACGAGATCCGCTATTACCGGTTCGCCGAGGGCAGCGTGGCGGGAGTGAAGGCCGTCATCAGCGCGACCGGGTACACGGGAGAGGACGGCTTCGAGCTGTACGTGGCTGCCGAAGACGCGGCCGGGCTTTGGCGAACGCTGTTGGACGAGGGCTCCGAGGGGGGGCTCCGGCCTGCCGGGCTCGGTGCGCGCGACTCGCTGCGTCTCGAGGTCGGCTACGCCCTCTACGGCAACGACCTGGACGAGGAGCACACCGCCCTGGAGTCCGGGCTGGGTTGGATCACCAAGCTGGACAAGGGCGACTTCGTCGGCCGCGCTGCGCTCGCGGCCCAGAAGGAGGCGGGCGTCGACCGACGGCTGGTGGGCCTGCGCCTGACGGGCAGGGGCTTCCCGCGGCCGGGCTACGAGATCGTGCACGACGGCTCGGTCGTGGGTGCGGTGACGAGCGGGACCGTGAGCCCGACGCTCGGCCATGGGATCGCGCTGGGCTACGTGCCCGTGGAGCTCTCCAAGCCGGACACGTCGCTGGACGTCGATGCGCGTGGCCGCCTCCTGCCCGCGGTGGTGCAGCGTCCCCCCTTCTACACCGAAGGGTCGATACGCCGTTGATGAGGATCGGGATTCTCACGATCAGCGATCGGTCTGCGCGGGGCGAGCGCGAGGATCTCAGCGGGACCAGGATCGCGGAGTGGTGTGTGGAGAGAGGCTACCGCGTGGATGCCCGGGAGGTGGTGCCCGACGAGACCTCTGCCGTGGCGCCGACGCTCGTGGCCTGGTCCGACGAGCTCGGGTTGGACGTGATCCTGACCACCGGGGGCACCGGCCTGACGGCCCGAGACGTGACGCCCGAGGCCACGCGCGCGGTCATCGACCGTCCGGTTCCGGGCTTGGCGGAGGAGATCCGGCGGCGCGGCCTCGAGGCGACCCCGTACTCGATCCTTTCCAGGGGCGTGGCCGGCACGCGCGGTCGCACGCTCATCGTCAACCTTCCGGGCAGCCCGGGGGGGGTGGCC
>JBFFWJ010000435.1:0-3704 GCA_041570315.1 Longimicrobiales bacterium
AGGAAGGTGAGGACGTCACGGATGCGGGGGACGTTGTCCAGCGTGACCGGGCCGCCCGCGAGCACGGTGGCGGCCAGACAGGGGAGGGCGGCGTTCTTGTTGCCGGCGGGCCGAATCCGGCCGTCCAGCCGGTGCCCACCCTCGACAACGAAGGTACCCATACGCTCCGAGAAGGCAGGAGGTGGTGGTGGAGCGAATCGGGTGGCGGAGTCGGGCTCCGCCGATCCGGCCGCGGGACGGCCAACATACCCAAGCGCGTCGCGCGACAGCAACCGATCAGGATGTGTGCCGTGCTTCTTGCTCCCGTCATACCGCCGCTCTAGGATGCAGGCCATGCGCATCTCCGACTTCCTTCGAGGCGACTTCGTCATCTCCCGACTGGATGGCCGCACCGTCGAGGCCGTGATCCGAGAGGTCTCCGCCTGCGCCGCCGAGGCGGGGCTGGGCGCGGAAGAGCTGATCGCCGACAAGCTGCTCGAGCGCGAGCGCTCGCACTCCACGGTGATGGGCTCCGGCCTGGCGATCCCCCACGCGACCGTGCCCGGCCTCACCGAACCGGCCATCGGCATCGCGCTGGCTCGCGAGCCCGTGCCGTTCGGCCCTCCCGACATGGAGCCCGTGAGCGTCTTCTTCGTCCTGTTGTCACCCCCCGGGCGGGAGAGTGAACACGTGAAGCTCCTCGCCCGGATCTGCCGGCTCGGTCGCCACCAGAACTTCCTCGAGGAGCTGCAGGCGACCGGCTCGGACGAAGAGATCGTCCACGTCATCGAAGCGATCGACGCCCAGCACGTATGAGCTCTGGGGCGATGCGCCTTCTCGTGGCCGTGATCAACGATCCCGAGAAGCTCGACGAGACGTTGTCGGGGTTCCTGGAGATGGGGATCACGGGGGCGACCGTCCTCAGCAGCGAGGGGATGGGGCGCGTGCTCTCCGACGACATTCCGATCTTCGCGGGCCTGCAGACGCTGATCAGCGGCACGCGCCCGCAGAATCGGATCATCCTGAGCGTCATGCCCCTCGACAGGGTCGCGGGGGCGATGGAGCTCCTGCAGGAGGTGTGCGGCAACCTGGACCGGCCATCCACCGGAATCGCCTTCACTCTGCCGGTGGACAGCGTCGTGGGCCTCGCACCCGAGCTGGGCACAGAGGCCAGCCCCATCTAGCCCAGTGTTTCCGATGGCACGTCGACACCGGGAGCGGCGAGGCGCCGCCAGGACGAGACGAGGCGACGTGGAAACGGCGCCGCGGCTCCGGGGAGCCTCGACGAAGGCGTCGCGGATGCATCGGCGCTCGCACCGAGCGGCCCGCCGGGGGACCGAGCCGCCGGGCGAACCGCGACGGATCGAGCGAAGCCCGACTCGCGGCGTCGGAACAGCGGCGGCGCTCCACTAGCCGGCCCGGACCCCCTTGAGCAGCCTCGTCGCGACGCTGGTCCTGATCCTCGTGGCCCTCCTGGGGGCCCGTTTCTCCTTCTCGACCGAGACGGTTCCGCCCGGGCCCCGCCTCCTCTTCCGAACCGGCACGCACTTCCTGCTCGTCGGGTTCGCCCTCGGTCCCGCTGCGCTCGGGCTCCTGACCCCCGAGGCCACCCGGGGCCTCTTCCCCTTTCTCGCGCTCGGGCTGGGATGGGTCGGGTTCCATTTCGGGCTCCAGCTCGGCCGGGACAGCTTGCGACTCTTTCCGCCCCGGTACTTCCTCTTCGCGGCCGGGCAGGCGCTCCTCACGTTCGCGCTCTTCGCTGCCGGCGCCTATGTGGCGGCTCGCGCTTTGGGGCTCGAGGGAGATCTGGTCCCCCTGCTCGTGCTGGGCGCGGCCTGCACCGCGGCGGTCACGACGCCGGCCGCGATCGGGATGGTGTCGTCGACGTTCCAGGTCAAGGGAAAGATCCGCGACCTCCTCTTCTTCGTGGGCTCGCTCGACGCCGCCGTGGGCATCACGGCCCTCCAGGTGACGTACGCGCTGTACCGTCCCGAGTCGGTGGCGGAGGGGCCGGGAACGTGGTCCGACCTCCGCTGGGTGGCGGCCGCGGCCGCCCTGGGCACGGTGTGTGGGATCGTCTTCCTGTGGTTGTCGCGCGGTCGGCCCACGCAGGAGGAGGTCACGCTCTACCTTCTCGGCATCAGCGCCTTCGCGGCGGGGGTCGCGCTGCAGTGGGACCTCTCGCCCCTCTTCGTCTCGGTCGTCATGGGCGCGGTCGTGGCGAACTCGCCCACCCCGCCCCGCCGTGTCCTCCCCATCCTCCAGCGGTGGGAGAAGATGGTCTACGTGACCTTCCTGCTGCTGGCCGGCGCCCTTCTCGCGTTCCCCACCTGGGTGCTTCTCCCCGTCGCGCTCGGCTACGCGGTCCTGAGATTCGCAGCAAAGACGGTCGCGTCGGGCGTGATGGTGGCCGTGACCCCGCTCCGCCACGAGGTGCCCCGCCGCATCGGTCTCGGCCTCATCCCCCAGGGAGGGATCTCCATCGCCATGGCCGTCTCCGGCGTCCTGATGTACTCGGAGCTCCGCATCGCGGGCGTCGACGCCGAGGCCTCGCTCTTCGCCGTCATCGTCCTCGGCGTCGTGCTGTCGGAGCTCGTGGGGCCGTTCCTCACGGTCGCGGTCCTGTCCCGGGCCGGCGAGATGCCGTCCCCCCCGGCCGCCCCCGCCACGGCAGCGACGGCGGGGGCCGACGCGACCCGGACCGCGGCGCGATCCCCGCGGAGCCGAGACTCCGGGGGCCCCGACGATTAGACTACGGGCATGACGACGACACTCCCTCTCGCCCTCGTGCAGGTCGCCCCCGCGCGAGACGCGATCGCGGTCACGGCGGACGTGGCCGTTATCGTGGTCGCCGCCGCGGTGGTCTTCCTCGCCCTGATCGCGGGCCTACTCCTCCTGCGCGCCCATCGCTTCATGGGGGAGCTGCGGCTGACGGTACGCCAGAACCTCGGCCCCGTTTCGGATCGGGCCCGCTCCATCTCGGACAACGCCGAATTCATCACGCAGGTGATCCGCTCCGACATCGAGGCGCTGGACGCCTCGGTCCAGGCAATCAGCGAGCGCCTCACCATGGCTTCCGAGCGCATGGAGGAGCGCGTCGAGGAGTTCAACGCGCTGATCGAGGTCGTGCAGGGCGAGGCCGAAAGCCTCTTCCTGGACACCGCGGCGACGGTGCGCGGCGTGCGCGAGAGCGCCCGTTCCATCGCCGCGAGCGCGGGCCGGCCCGGACGGATCGGCGCGTCGGAAGCGGGTGACCGTCCGGACCCGGGGGGCGGGCCGCCGTCAGGCCGCCCGCCGTCGGAGGATTCGAGCCCGGGCGGAGACGAACCGATGCGGGCGGAGGCGTCCGCGCTCGACACCGAGGAACGCGATGGGGTGGCGTCCCCGGACGGTTGAGGCCGCCGCCCGGCCAGGGATCCCGGTGGTCGGCTCCCTCCTCGTCGCCCTGGCGTGGCTCGCGCTCGACCCCGAGCCCGCGGCGGCGTGGGGCCCCGCGACGCACATCGCCCTGGGAGAGGCGATTCTGAGCTCCCTGTACCTGCTGCCCCCCGCGCTGCAGGCGATCCTCGGCCGCTACCCGCTGCACTTTCTGTACGGGTCGATCGCCGCGGACATCTCCTTCGCCAAGAAGTACGTGCCCGAGGGGCGGCACTGCCACAACTGGGGAATCGGGGAGGAGATCCTCGCGACCGCCGAGAGCGAACGCCTGCAGGCGGTCGGCTACG
>JBFFWJ010000436.1:0-3704 GCA_041570315.1 Longimicrobiales bacterium
GCGATGCCCCCGGTCACGCCGAGGACGATGCGTCGGTCGCGCCACGGACGCCGGCGGGAGAGCGGGGCCGTGGGCGGAGTCACGATTCGAGCGGGCGCGCGCCGACTCGCCCTACCCCGTCTGGGCTACAGCTCTTCGCGGCGGCGGCGCTTCACCAGGCGGAACTCGATCTGACTGGACGTGAGCGCCTCCAGCGCACGCGTGGTCAGCTTCTTCTCCTCGCCGAGCGGCATCGCCTCGCGAGGGAGTGAGTTCAGCTCACGGCTGTACTTGGCCGCGACCAGCACGCCCAGGTACTTGCTCTCGGTTCCGGTCGCGACCTCGTCGGGAGTGAAGACTCTCATCGATGTTCCTGTCTGCTCAGCGTGTCTCGTACGATCCGAATCGCTCGTCGAGGATTCGCCCGATCTCGGAGCGGTACACCTCGACCTCCCGAGCGTGCCCGTCGGCGGAAGCCCCGTCCCCGTGCTCCGCGATGCGGCGGATCGCGGCGACGCAGCGGTCGAGATCGTCGTTCACCACGACGTGGTCGAACTCCGACACCGCCCGCAGCTCCTCCACGGCCGACTGCAGCCTTCGCACGATCTCGTCGGGAGTCTCCGTGCCGCGCTTGGCCAGCCGGGCCAACATTATATCGACGCCGGGCGGAAGCACGAAGATGAGCCGCGCCTCCGGCACGGCGGAGCGGACCTGTCGTGCGCCCTGCACGTCGATGTCCAGGACCACCTTATGACCGCGTGCCGCCGCCCGCTCGATCTCCGCGCGCGGCGTTCCGTAGAGCCGCCCGTGCACCTCGGCCCACTCCACGAGCTCGCCCGCCTCGATCATCCGCTCGAACCGGGCGCGATCGACGAAGTGGTAGTCGACGCCGTCCCGCTCACCCTCGCGCGGGGCCCGCGTCGTCGCCGACACCGAGAACACGTAGCGATCGCAGCCGTCCACCAGCCGGTGGGCCAGCGTGGTCTTGCCGGTGCCGCTCGGACCGGCGAGCACCACGAGGGGAACGGTCCCCGTCACTCGACGTTCTCCACCTGCTCGCGCACCCGCTCGATCTCCTCCTTGAGCGCCACCGAAGCCTGCGTGATCTCCGTGTCGTTGGCCTTCGAGCCGATCGTATTCGCCTCCCGGTGCATCTCCTGCACGAGGAATCCGAGCCGCTTGCCGACCGGGGTCGATCCGTCTCCCGAGAGCGCCTCACCGAAGAGCTCGACGTGCGAGCGGAAGCGGACGATCTCCTCGTTGACGTCCCAGCGCTCGGCAAGATACCCGATTTCGCGCGCCAGGCGATCCTCGTCCACGTCGACCTGCCCGCTGAGCTCCTGCACCGCGGCCCGCAGCCGGTCCCGGTGCTCGAGCAGCCTCGCCGGCGCCCTCTCCGCGACGGCGTCCAGATGCCTGCCGATCTGGGTGAGGCGCTCGCGAAGGTCCTCCTCCAGCCGCAGGCCCTCCGCCTCGCGCAGCTCGCGGGCGGCGCGGGCCGCCGCATCCGTCAGCTCCGCGATCGCCTCCGGCTCGATGCCGGCCGTGCGGTCCTCCTCGCGGGCGCGGAAGAGATCTCCGAAGGTGGCGAGGAGCGCGAGGTCGACGAGACCGGGCAGATCCAGCTCGTCCTGGAGCGCGTCGAGAGCCGCGCGGTAGCCTCGAGCCTTGTCGAGGTCCACCCGCGGCGGCGCGTCCGCGGCCGCCGTCGAGCGGTCCACCGAGAGGAAGACGCTGACGTGTCCTCGGCCCAGATGCCGCTTGAGCGCCTCGGTGATCACCGCATCGAACTTGTCGAAGCCCGACGGCGTCTTGATGCTCGTGTTGAAGAAGCGGTGATTGACCGTCTTGACCTCGAGTCGCAGACGGCCGGCTGGCGACTCCCGCTCGGCCTCACCGTACCCGGTCATGCTCCGGATCATGCGCCCTCCCGAGAGGGGGGAACATAACCAGCGGCCTCCGGCCACCGTAGGGCCGGGCCTACGCCGAGCTTCAGTTCCACATGTCCCACCGAAGCCCGAAGAAGCTCCGCGCGAACGGCAGCTCGCGGCCCGGAAACGTCTGCAGGTTGCGGCGGATCGTGAAGTTCTCCCAGCCGAAGAAGAGTCGGACGGTGACGACGCGGACCTGAAGCCGCAGGTACCAGCTCTGATAGAAGGGCACCTCGGTGAGCCCGCCCGGGTCGCCGACTCCCTCACCCGGAACGAAGACCGACATCGGATCGTGACCACGCACGCCGAGCGATCCCCACAGCTCCAGGTTGCCGGACTCCAGGTGCACCCGGTGGTACTCCAACGACCCGCGGTAGACCTGGCGGGGCAGGTACGGCCCCGCCTCCTCCCACCGCTGGTAGGAGCCGACGAGGCGTAACCCGTCGAGCGGCATCGGCAGGCTCGCCCACCCCTCGACGCCGGTTCGGTCCAGCCCGGCCTGCGGGGGCGCCCCCAGGTCGAGCTCCGTGCCGAGCGGGAGGTCGAGGTCGCGGTCCACGGCCACGAGGGCCCCCGCGAGCGTGGCGCCGAGCACCGAGAGCGAGCCTCCGGCGCGAAGCGTGGACCGCTCCGCGACGGCGACCCCCGGCGGGTCGTCCGTCGGTCTCGGCAGGAACGGCGGAGACGGCTCGGTGAGGCCGTCGAGCACGGGCCCGTCGCGCGCCCCGAAGGTGCCGGTCTCGACGGCGCCGAAGACCGTGAGGCCGAGGAAGGGGCCCAGCCATCCCCTCGCGCCGAGGCTGGACGTCGTCTCCCCGGGCCAGGCGGACTGGCTGAAGGCCCCGGAGACGCCACCGACGGCGTCGAGGACGAGGCCGGCCTCGGCCTCGACGTTGCGGGAGGGGAGGTCCCCCGAGTAGAGGCGGAGGGCGCCCCGCGCCCACACGCCGCCCCGTTGCAGGCCGAGCCGCACGCCGTGCTGGCCGCGCGAGCCGCCGAACAGGACGAAATCCGCTCCGGCCTCCTGCGCGTCCAGGGTCGACCGTCCCGTGTACGCTTCGGCGACGACGCCGTCGACGATCTCGAGGCGCCCGCGCACGGTGACGTCGCTGCGCGACAGCGAGGAAGCGTAGTCGGGCACCTTCGTCTGCGAGCCCATCCGGTGAACGTCGAGCGCGACCCCGGCACGATCCCTCAGATGCAGCTGGTAACGGACCCAGTAGCCCGTGCGGTTGCCTCCCTCGTCGGGGCCGAGGCCGCGGGTGTCGGCGCGCTCGAGCCCGACGCCCACGCTGCCTCCGAACGCGGTCGGGTCGGCGTAGACGCCGCGGAAGACGTTCGTGTCCAGGTCACCCGTGCCCGCCTCGACCACCGAGAAGGGTCGCCCGTCGTCGTGCCGGTGCGACCAGATCTCGACCGTCATCGAGCCCAACGAGCGGTCCAGCCGCACGCGGCTGACACCCGCCAGGCCCACGCGCTGCAGGTCGACCACCCCCCCGTCCACCGGATAGAGCTCGAAGCCGTCTCGAAACACGCGGTACCCCCCGGCTCCCGAGCCGAAGGCCGTGAACGAGGCGGGCGTCCCGTAGTCGCCACCGTACAGCGGGACGACCCCGGGCACCTCCGCGACCAGCTCGGCGATCGTGTTGGCCCCCGACGCCATGATGGCGTCTCGATCCCACTCCCAGACGCCCGTGGCGAACCCAGGGGGCGTCCGCGCGTCGAGCGGAGGGAGGTTGTAGAAGATCGTGTCGGCCGACACCGAGTCGGCCTGCTGCTCACCGACCAGCGCGC
>JBFFWJ010000437.1:0-3704 GCA_041570315.1 Longimicrobiales bacterium
ACCATAGGCTCCAGGCCCGACAGGCGCAGCGCCTCCCGCGCGAGCTCGGCCCAGGTGCACACGCCCCGGTTGGCGACGTGCCAGACTCCGGCGGCGTTCCGTTCGACCAGCTCGAGGAGCGCCACCGCGACGTCGGACGCGAAGCTCGGCCCCCCTCGCTGGTCGTCGACGACCCTCAGCCGCTCCCCGGCCCGGGCCCGGTCGATCATCGCGGTGACGAAGCTCCGGCGGGCGTGTCCGAAGAGCCAGCTCGTGCGTGCGATCAGCGCGGCGTCGCAGGCCTCGTGCGCCGCGTGCTCGCCGGCGAGCTTGCTCCGGCCGTAGCTCGACAGGGGCGCGGCAGGATCGTCGGGCCGGTACGGACGCTCGAGCGCCCCGTCGAACACGTAGTCGCTGGAGACGTACACGAAGCGCGCGCCCACCTCCCGCGCGGCCCGCGCCGCGTGCGCCGTGCCCTCCCGGTTGACGGCCATCGCGCGGGAGGCCTCCGCCTCCGCGCGGTCGACCGCCGTGAAGGCGGCGCAGTGGACGATCGCGTCGGGGCGGACCGCGTCCACCGCGCGGCGCACCGCGTCGGGATCGGTGACGTCGAGCCGGTCCCGGCCCAGCGCGGTCACCTGCAGTGCGCGCCGCTCCGCCGCCCGGGCCACCTCGGTGCCGAGCAAGCCCCGGGCCCCGGTGACGAGGAGCTTCACGCCGCCGGGCCCCGAGCGGTCGAGCCGTCACGGAGCGAGCTCACGTCGTGCAGGATTCCGGTTGTGCTCATGAGGACTCGCTCGACGGTCGGAACGGTGCGGCATCTCGAATAAGGGACCGGCGCCGAGCCCTTCGCAACCGGATTCTCAGGGGCTTGCCGCGCGCTCGCCGCAGACCGACGCCCGGTAGCGAAAGCCCCCCCGGGAGGAGATCCCGGAGGGGCTGGGCCCGACGCGGAGTCGGAGCGTTGGTCAGACGCCGCTCTTCGCCACCGGCGGGGCCTTCTCGATCTTGCCCGCGGAGATGCATCGCGTGCACACGCGCACGCGGCGGCGCTCGCCCTCCTCGGTGAGGATCTTCACGGTCTGGAGGTTCGGCAGCCACCGGCGCCGGGTCTTGTTGTGGGCGTGGCTGACGTTGTTGCCCGTGCTGGGGCCCTTGCCACACGAATAGCACACTCGAGCCATCTCTGTCCGATCCCTGCGTTCGTCGTCGTCGTTCCTGCGGTGGTTCAGCTGCCGCCGTCGCTCGCACCGCCACCGGACACCTGGACGTCGGTGGCCTCGAGGAAGTGCGTGGCGAACTCCGCGACGATGCGGTCCCCTTCGCCGATCGTGCCTGCTTCCGTCCACGCGGTCAGCGTCGAGTCGTTCATCGCGTGCACCGTGCCGATCACGGTCGCCCGGCTTCCCGTGGCGACCGCGACGCCCGCCGCCATCACCTCCGGAGACATCGAGACGAGGAACGGATTGCCGTTCGGCATGCCGAGCCAGAAGCCCTGGGTTCCCAACGTGCTCTGAACCTCGAAGGACGCCAGGCGGATCTCCTGCCCCTCGAAGGGCGTCGCGTCCATCTGGATGTCCTCGCCCGCGACCGTCTGCGCGGTCAGGCCCGTGTCGTCGGGCACCGTGTCCTCGACGATCGCCAACTCCCGCTCGACGGCAGCCTGGACGTTCAGCCAATAGAGGAAGCCCCCGATGATCACGAACGCGAGGATCATCAGTATCGTCCCCATCTCGACCGCACCGCGCCGGGAAGCGTTGTCCGCCATGTCCTCGTCCTGTGGTTAGTAGAGGTCGCTCGCCAATTCCGTCAGGTCGGGCAGGAATCCCTCGTCAGACTCGGCCCCACCCCGGGGTCGCGGGCAGCAAACTAGTGGACAAGCTCGATGAGCGACATCTCCGCCGCATCACCCTTCCGATTGCCGAGCTTCAGAATCCGGGTGTAGCCACCGGGCCGCTCCACATAGCGCGGCGCGATGTCGTCGAAGAGCTTCCCGAGGACCTCACGGTCCTGGATCTTCTGCCGGGCCAGCCGGCGCGAGTGCACGTCGCCCCGGCGCGCCAGCGTGATCAGCCGCTCGGCGAAGGGCCGGAGCTCCTTGGCCTTGGCGGTCGTGGTCTCGATTCGCTCGTGGCGGAACAGCGAAGTCGCCAGGTTGCGAAGCGTCGCCGCGCGGTGGCTGCGCGTCCGCGACAGCTGACGCCCCTTCTTGCGGTGACGCACGGCTCACTCCTCCCCGTTCGCCGAGGTCTCCGCCTCGTCCTCGACGAAGAACAGACGGCCGTCCTCTCCCTCCTCGAGCTGCATGCCGAAGCGAAGGCTGTGCTCCTCGAGGAAGTCCGAGATCTCCTTGAGCGACTTCTTGCCGAAGTTCTCGATCTGCAGCATCGCGTCCTCGGAGCGCTGCACGAGATCGCCGAGCGTCCGGATGCTCTCCTTCTGAAGCGAGTTCCGTGAGCGCACGGAGAGCTCGGCCAGGTCCTCGATGGGTCGCTCGAAGAGGTCCTGGAGCCGTTCCGGCACCGGCGACGCGCCCGGAGGCGACACCTCGGGAATGCCTCCCTCGCCGAAGTACAGCATGTACTCCAGGTGCTTGCGCACGAGCTCGGCCGCGTACGCGACCGCCCGGTCGGGATCGATCGAGCCGTCCGTCTCCACGTGCAGCGTGAGACGGTCGAAGTCCGTCCGCTGGCCGACGCGGGTCTCCTCGACGGAGAAGTTCGCCCGGCGCACCGGATTGTAGATCGAGTCCACCCGCACGAGATCGACGGGCGCGCCCCGTGGGATCGCGTGCTGGTCCGCCAGAACGAACCCGCGGCCCTTGTTCACGTAGAGCTCCAGGTTCAGCGAGCGATCCTCCTGGAGCGTGAAGAGATGGTGATCCGGATCCATGACGGTCACGCCGGCGGGAGGATGGATCATCGCCGCGGTCACGGGCCCGGCCTTGTCGACCTGGAGCTCGAGCACAGCCTCGTCGACGTCGTCGTCCAGCGTCACGACGAGGGACTTCAGGTTCTGGATGACCTGGTGGACGTCCTCCACGGCGCCCTGGATCGTCTGGTGCTCGTGCACCACGCCGTCGATCCGGAACGCCCAGACCGCGGCGCCCCGGAGCGAGGACAGCAGCACACGGCGGACCGAGTTGCCGAGCGTGTGGCCGAAGCCCCGCTCGAGCGGCTCGATCACGAACTGAGCCGACCGTGCCCCCGCCTGCTCGTCGACGGACTCGACGCGCTCGGGCAGCACCAATCCGGTCAGATCTATCTCCACATTGTCCTCCTGCGTACAGCGTGGACGCCGGGGCCCGGGGCCTCGGCGATCGCGTTACTTCGAATAGAGCTCGACGATCAACTGCTCCTGGACCGCGAGCGGGATGTCCGCCCTGGTCGGCTGACGAACCATGCGGCCGACGCGCGCCTTCTCGTCGAGCGCGAGCCAATCGAGGAGGGTCGGGCGCATGCGCGCGCCGAGCGAGGCCTCGACCGCCAGGAGATCCTTGGACTTGGCCCTCACCGCGACCTCGTCCCCCGCCGACACGTGGAAGCTGGGCACGTCCACGGTGCGGCCGTTGACCTCCACATGGCGGTGGCGGACGAGCTGGCGGGCCTGACGGCGGCTCTGGGCGAAGCCCATCCGGAAGACCACGTTGTCGAGGCGCGACTCGAGCGCGATGAGCAGGTTCTCGCCCGTCACGCCCGGGATGTGGTTGGCGTGCTCGAAGAGGT
>JBFFWJ010000438.1:0-3688 GCA_041570315.1 Longimicrobiales bacterium
AGTGCCCCGCCAGGGACTCGAACCCCGAACCTACTGATTAAGAGTCAGTTGCTCTACCAGTTGAGCTAGCGAGGCGTGGCCCCGACGCCCGAGGGCGTCGAAGAGCCTTCAAAACTACCGAGCAGGGCCGGGGGGTCAAGCGAGTGCGCCCCGGGCTCGCCGTGAGCGCGAGCCCGCCCGCGAGGCGCCGGAGCCCCCGCGTCTTCCGCGGCACGCTCCACCTCGAGCGCGAGGCGTTGCGCCGCTCCGCCCGCCTTCGCGCGGCTCGTCCGCGCCGCGTAGCTTTGCGGCTTCCACGGAGCGCCCGTCGCGCTCCGCCGCTCCCGAGCGCAGAGAGGAACGCCATGCGCCCAGCTCGTCGCCCGGTCCCCGGGACCGTCATCGCCCCGACGCTCCTCGCGCTCGTCGCCGCCCACGCCTGGGCGTCGGCCGAGCTGGCGGCCCAGACCTCCGCGCCCAACCCCTATCGCGCGACGCTCGGCTGGGAGCAGCTCCCCGAGGGCCGCACGCTGGGGATCGTGAGCGGGGTGATCCCCGACCCCGACGGCGAGCACCTGTGGATCCTCGACCGATGCGGCGAGAACCAGTGCGCGGGCACCGACCTCGACCCGATCCTCAAGTTCGACCTGGAAGGCAACCTGGTCGACAGCTTCGGCGCGGGCATGTTCGCCTTCCCGCACGGCTTCGCGCTCGACCACGAGGGCTACCTGTGGGTGACGGAAGGCGGCGCGCACGGCGACGCGCGGGCCCGGCTCGGCGAGAGCATGGGCATGGGCCATCAGGTCTTCAAGCTGACGCGCGACGGCCAGGTGGTGATGCGGATCGGCGAGGCGGGCGTGTGGGGCGACGACCAGCGCCATTTCAACGGACCGTCCGGCGTCGCGATCGCGCCCGACGGGCACATCTGGGTCGCCGACGGGCACCGGGGCGGCAACAACCGGATCGTGAAGCTGACGCCCGAGGGCGACTTCGTGCTCGCGGTGGGCGGCGGCGTGGGCTCGGAGAGCCGCGAGCCCGCCCGCTTCAGCGACCCGCACGACATCAAGATCGACTCGCGCGGCCGCGTCTACGTCGCCGATCGGGGCAACAGCCGGATCCAGGTCTTCGATCCCGACGGCGAGCTGCTGTACATCTGGACGCACTACGGCAAGCCGAGCGGGCTCTTCATCGACCGCAACGACATCCTCTACGCGGGCGACGGCCTGTCGGGAGACCTGCGCACGGGACCGCCCGACCCGTGGCGCAGCAACTTCGGCTGGGAGAAGGGGATCCGCATCGGCGACCTCGACGACGAGCAGGCGTGGGTGCGCTACTTCATCCCGCAGCACGACCCGAACGTCGGGCCGGGCATCGAGTTCCTCGGCGTCGACTTCGAGGGCAACATCTACGCCGGCGAGGTCAACCGGATGCGGCTCGTGCGCTACGTGCCGAGCCGGCCGGTGGGGCTGGGCGGGCGCTAGCGGGGGGACCGACCGGGCGCCCCCCGCCACGCGCCGCGTCCGTCAGGGCGCGGGGGCCGCGCCCGTCTCCACCCAGCTCACGAGGTCGAGGAAGGCGCCGAGCGTCTCCTGCGGCGTGAACGTGCAGTGGCCGTAGCGTTCGACCGCCCGCTGCACGAGGTAATCCGACCGTCCGGCGTCGGCGACGATCCGGGCGTACGCCGCTTCGTGGAAGAACGGGACCGCCGGGTCCATCGTCGTGTGCAGCGTGAGCACGGGGATCGACAGCCGTCCGTCGGGCAGGTACCAGTGCTCCAGATAGTTGCCGCCCTCGGGTGATCCTACGAAGCGATCGACGCCCGCGTTGAGCGCGTCGTCGTCGAGCGACCCCGTGTATTCCGTGCCCGAGTTGTCGAAGCCGCTCCGATTCACGCGATCGGCGAAGTCCTGGGCCCCGACGACGCTGAAGAAGAGCGGGCTGAGGAGCGACGCGACGAGCTCGTTGGGGCTCGTGTACGGCAGCTCGATCTGATCGACGCCGGCCATCTCGAGCGCGGGGAAGGGGTTCGCCGCGACCGCGCCGATCACGGCGGGAGCGACCTGGGTGGCGAAGTCGAGGCCCTCGGGGACGTTCACCGCGTCGCCGGGAATGACCCCGGGGTAGAAGTAGTCGAACAGCACCCGGACGTTGAAGATGTACTCGATCTCGAGCGGGCTGCCGCCGAGCAGGCCGCACATGGGCAGCGCGCCGTCGTAGAGGCCGGGGTTCGTCTCGGCCGCCATCAGCGTGATGATGCCTCCGAGCGAGTGCCCCATGAGGTAGGTGTGGCCCGGCCTACCGAACTTCGACGTGAAGAGGCCCTTGAGCTGCCGGGTCCGCGTCACGCCGTCCTTGACCGCGAACCCGTTCTCCGAGTAGCTCGACCAGGCGAAGCCGTAGCCGAGGCCGAGGAAGCCGTCGCGCAGCCCCTCCAGGCCCCCGCCCGGCAGCGCGATGGGCGCGGAGGCGGGCACGTAGCCGTGCGCGTACAGGATCAGGTCCCCGTTCCAGTTCTCCGGGAGATAGAGCCCATACAGGGCGCCGGGTCCGATCTCGCCCTCGATGGCGGCCGGACCCTCGACCTTGGCGAAGGCGGGTGCGTCGACGGCCGGGCTCGGGTCGACGGGGCCGGGTTGCTCGCAGCCGGCCGCGACGAGGACGGCGAAGGCGAGGGACGCCGTGGTGAGTCGGGCGCTCATGGAGCGGCTCCTGCCGGATCGAAGGGGGGGGTGCCGGGCCCCCGCCCCCCGGGATCCGGCGAGATGGGGGGCGGGCGCCGTTTCCGTAAGCATGCTCCCCGACCGCGCGATCCGCAAACGGCCTGCTCGCCGCCTGAGCACGCCCCAGGCGCAGCCGCCGATGCCGCTACTCCGGAAGCCGCAGCGCCACCAGCGACCCCGGGATGCCGTTTCCGCTGATCTGCACGACCAAGTACTGCCGCCCCTCGTGCAGGTAGCCCATCATCCCGTACTGCCCCGGAGCCGGCAGCTCGACGGTGCCGAGCCGCGCCCCGCTTCGCTTGTCGAGCGCGTGCAGGACGGGCGCGCCCCCGGCCCCTTCCGCGGTGAGCAGGAGGGTGGGCGTGACCATGGTGACGGGGTAGCCCGTGCGCCCCGTGTTGGGCAGGTCGATCCCGCGCAGCGCCGGATGGTCGCGGATGCGCTCGGGCGTATCGCCGTTCGGCGTCTCCCACAGGTGCTCGCCGGTGTTCATGTCGATCGCGACGATGCGGCTGTAGGGGGGCTTCCAGATGGGGAGGCCCTGGGGGCCTCGGAAGTCGCCGCGGTCGAGGACCGCCCAATCCGAGATCGTCGACCCGGTGGTCATGATGTCCTCGGGCAGGTCGATCTGGGCCCCGGGCACGAGGCGCTCGGAGCGGCAGCCCCGCACGGTGGGCACGTAGAGGATGCCGGCCTCGGGGTCGGCCGACGGGGGCCCGTTGATGTTCGTGGCGCCGTTCGGGCAGCTCACGAAGGAGCGCAGCCCCGACGGGTGTCCCATCTGGATGGGCGGGTTGAAGAGGGGCCCGAGCCGGTAGTCGCCCACGATGTCGAGCGCCTCCGCGCGCAGCTCGGGCGTGAAGTCGATGAGGTCGTCCTCGGTCAGCCCCTGCATCTCGTAGGGGGCGGGCCTCGTCGGGAAGGGCTGCGTCGGGGAGAGCCGCTCGCCGGGGACCTCGGACCGCGGGACCGGGCGCTCCTCGATCGGC
>JBFFWJ010000439.1:0-3671 GCA_041570315.1 Longimicrobiales bacterium
ACGTCCCCACCGTGGCCACGGTGCCGCGGTCGGACGGCAGCCCCGGAGGATGCGCCCAGCGGACCGATGCCGTCACGTCGCGAACACCTTCCGTGGGCAGAGAAGGCCGTCGACGATCTCGGCGACCGCGACCAGCTCGGCTCCGCGGGCGACCACCACCAGCCCGCCGGCGGCGGCCTCGCCGACCCTCAGCCGCTGGCCGTGAGCCAAGCGGCTCGCGCCGGCCTCGTCGACGCTCACGCGCGGCAGGTGCGCCATCGCCTCGAGCGGGTCGATGCGGGCACGGGCCAATGCCGCCTCGTCCGCGAGCTGTCCCGGCCCGACCGCACGTCCGACGTCCAGGGACCCCACCGCCGTCCTTCGCAGCTCGGTCAGGTGCGCGCCGACACCGAGATCCTCTCCCAGATCCCTGGCCAGCGCGCGGACGTACGTCCCCGTCGAGCACCGCACTCGGAACGAGACGAAGGGGGGATCGAGCATGGTGAGCTCGATGTCGTGCACCGTGACGCTGCACGGCTCGAGCGGGACGTGCTCGCCTCTTCGGGCGCGCTCGTGCATCCGGACCCCCCGCACCTTCTTCGCCGAGAACTGCGGCGGCTGCTGCAGGATGTCACCCCGCAAGCGCTCCAGCGCCTCCACCACGGGCTCCTCTCCGAGGAGCTGCCAGCCCGCCCGCTCCTCGAGCACGCGGCCCTCCCGGTCCAGCGTGTCGGTCCTCACCCCGAGCCGCGCCGTCGCCTCGTACGTCTTGTCGAGCCCGGACAGGTACTCGGCGACGCGCGTCGCCGGGCCGTCGCAGAGCACGAGGAGGCCCGACGCGAACGGGTCCAACGTTCCCGTGTGCCCGATCCTGCGCTCGCCGAGGGCCCGGCGCACCTCGGCGACGACGTCGTGCGACGTCGGCCCCTCCGGCTTGTCCACCGGCAGGACGAACCCGCCCCCGGGGCTCACCCGGTCCCCTCGGCCGTCTCGTCTCCTTCCTCCTCGTCTCCTCGGGACTCCGGCAGCACGTCGGCCAGCACCTCTTCGATCCTGCGCGCCTGCTCGTACGACCGATCCTCCCTGAAGCGCAGCTCCGGCACCTTGCGGAGGCGCAGCATCCGCCCGAGCGCGCCTCGGAGGAAAGGCGCGGCAGCCGTCAGGCCCTCGAGGCTCGAGACGAGCTCGTCACGACCACCGACGGCCCGAACGTAGACCTTGGCCGACCCCAGATCGGCGGCCGTGTCCACACCGGTGATCGTCACGGGACCGACCCGCGGATCGCGCACCTCGGTGCGGATCAGCTCGGAGAGCTCGCGCTTGAGCTGCTCGTTGAGGCGCGCCAGCCGCTGGCTCATCGGTGGCGCTCGCGACGAACGGCCACGACCACGGCGCCACCATGGCTCTCCACCAGCCGGTCGGCCTTGTCGAGAAGCGACTCGGCCCTGCGGCCGTCCGCGGCGACCAGCACCACGGTGAGCTCCGCGCGGGCGTGCACCTCGTGCAGACCGGTCTCCGCGACCGACACGTTGAATCGGCTGCGGAGCCGATCGCGGAGCGAGCGCACCACGGAGCGCTTCTCCTTGAGAGAGGCGCAACCGGGAAGCGCGAGCTCCCACGTCAGCGACGCGACGACCATGCGCTTCCCGGCCGACGCGACCGGATCAGGCCGAGCTGGCGAGCGTCCGCGCGAATTCCTCGACCCTGTAGCACTCGATCAGGTCGCCGACCTTGATGTCGTTGAAGTTCGCGATGCCGATTCCGCACTCGAAGCCCTCTCGGACCTCCTTGACGTCGTCCTTGAACCGCTTGAGAGACGAGATCTCCCCGTCGTAGACCACGATCCCGTCGCGGATCAGGCGCGCATGGTTCTTCCGGTCGATGCGGCCCTCGGAGACGTAGCACCCGGCGATCGTGCCGACCTTGGAGACCTTGAAGGTCTCCCGCACCTCGGCGGTCCCCTCGATCGTCTCCCGCTTCTCGGGCGCCAGCATGCCCTCGAGCGCCGCCGTCACGTCGTCGACCGCCTCGTAGATCACGTCGTAGACGTGGATGTCCACGTCCTCGCGCTCCGCGGCCTGACGGGCCGCCGTCTGGGGCCGGACCCGGAAGCCGATGATGACCGCTCCGGCGGTCTGGGCCAGCAGGACGTCGGACTCGTTGATCGCACCGACGCCTCGATGGACGATCTCCACCTGGACCTCGCTGGTACCGAGCTGCTCGAGCGCATCCGAAAGGGCCTGGACCGAGCCGTCGACGTCGCCCTTGATGACGAGGGGCAGCGAGGAGGTCCGGCCCGTGGCCACGAGCGCCCCGAAGTCCCCGAGCTTGATGCCGCGCTCGCGGATGCGGAGCTGCTTCTCCCGATCGAGCCGCTGGCGGTTGCCCGCGATCTCGGCGGCGGTGTCGGCGTCCATCACCTGGAACACGTCCCCCGCCTGAGGGACGCCGCCCGACCCGAGAACCTGCACCGGGGTCGCCGGGCCGGCCTCCTCGACCGACTGCCCGCGCTCATCCAGCATCGCCCGCACCCGCCCGTCGTACAGCCCGCAGATGAAGGAGTCCCCGACGCTCAGCGTGCCGCGCTGCACGAGCACGGAGACGACCGGGCCCTTTCCGACGTCGAGCTGCGCCTCGATGACCGTGCCGCTCGCCTCCCGATCGGGGTTGGCCTTCAGCTCGAGCATCTCCGCCTGCAAGAGCACCTTCTCCAAGAGGTCCTCGACCCCCTGACCTGTCTTGGCCGAGACCTCGGCCACGAGCACGTCGCCACCGAAGTCCTCCACGTTGACGGCGTGCTGCAGGAGCTCCTGCTTCACCCGGCTGGGGTCGGCGGCCGGGAGGTCGACCTTGTTGATGGCGACGATCATCGGGACGCCGGCATTCCTCGCGTGGCTGATCGCCTCGATCGTCTGCGGCATGACCGAGTCGTCGGCGGCCACGAGCAGGATGACCACGTCGGTGACGTCGGCGCCCCGGGCGCGCATGGCCGTGAACGCGGCGTGCCCGGGCGTGTCCAGGAAGGTGATGCTGCGTCCGCCCTTCAGGTCGACGTGGTAGGCGCCGATGTGCTGCGTGATCCCGCCGGCCTCTCCCGCCACGACGTTCGTGTTCCGAATCCTGTCGAGGAGGAGCGTCTTCCCGTGGTCGACGTGACCCATCACGGTCACGACGGGCGACCTCGGCTTCAGGGATGCGGGGTCGTCTTCGTCGACGGTGAGCTCCGCCTCCGCCCCGTAGTCCTCCTCCCGAACCGCGGTGAAGTTGAACTCGTCGAGGAGCAGCTCGATCTGATCGAAGTCGAGCCGCTGGTTGATGGTCACGAGCAGGCCGAGGTTCTTGAACGCCGACCCGATGATCTCGTTGACCGGCACGTCCATGAGCTCGGCCAGCTCCGCGACGGTCAGGAACTCGTTGACGCGGACCGTGCGCCGCTCGCGCTCCTGGATCTCCTGCTGCTCCTGCTCCTGGGCCTCCTGCTCCTCTGCGCTCAGCCGCTGGCCTTTCCGCCGTCGCTTCTTGCCGCCACCTCCCTTCAGCTCGGCCATGACGCGCTGGATGTTCGACTGAACGGCGTCCTGGTCCACGCCTTGGCGCTTCTTGCCCTTCTTGCGATCCCGTCGCTGGCGCCGCCCGTCGGGCGTGTAGCCCTCGGCCTGGATCCGCACCTGGCCGCCCGGGCCGGCGCTCGC
>JBFFWJ010000440.1:0-3665 GCA_041570315.1 Longimicrobiales bacterium
CTGACCCTCCTCTCGCTGGCCGCCTGCGGCGGCGAGTCCGAGCCGGCCGAGGGGGCCGCCGGGCCCGGCGCCGCGGTGCCCGTCCCCGACGGCGCCGAGGCCGTGTCCTTCCTCGGGGACACGCTCTACGCGCCGGAGCAGCCCGACGACGTCCGCTCGGTCTACCTGGAGCGGTACCGGGAGGCCGAGGACGCCCTGGCCGAGGCCCCGGACGACGTGGAGGCGCTGATCTGGATGGGCCGTCGCACCGCGTACCTGGGTTGGTACCGGAGCGCGATCGACATCTACACGCACGCGATGACGCTGCACCCCGAAGACGCCCGGCTGTACCGGCATCGCGGCCACCGCTACCTCACGGTCCGCGAGCTCGACAACGCGATCGCCGACTTCGAGCGGGGCGTCGAGCTCACCGCCGGCCTACCCGACGAGGTCGAGCCGGACGGGCTGCCCAACGCGCTGGGGATCCCGACGAGCACGCTGCAGTTCAACCTCTGGTACCACCTCGGCCTGGCCCACTACCTCGAGGGCGACCTGGCCTCGGCGCTCGACGCGTACCGCTCGTGCCTCGCCGTGTCGGTCCATCCCGACTCGGTGGTCGCCACGTCCTACTGGATGTACATGACGTTGCGCCGGCTCGGCCTGGAGGAGGAGGCCACGGCGCTCCTCGCGACGATCCACGAGGACATGGAGATCATCGAGTCCGTCGCCTACCTCGATCTGCTCCTCCTCCACAAGGGCGAGCGCACGCTCGACGACCTGGTCGGGCCGTCCGGAGACGAGGCCACCCTGCAGAGCACCACGTCCGCGTACGGCGTGGGGGTATGGCACCTGCTCGGCGGCCGGACCGAGGAGGCGCGGCGGACCTTCGAGCGCATCCTCTCCGGCCGGAGCCAGTGGCCGGCCTTCGGCTACGTCGCGGCCGAAGCGGAGCTGGCCCGCGGGTGAGGGAACCTGAGGGCGGAACCACCGTACCCCGACGGGCGTTCGCCTCGTGACAACATGGCCGCGCCGACCGACCAGCCCGGCCCACAAGACAAGGAGATCATCGATGACGAAGGGACTCTCGACCCTCGCCGCGCTCACGGCGCTGTGCGCGGCCCCTCTGGCCGGCCAGGACATGCGCGCCCAGCTCATGGACGACTTCGAGCGTCAGCGCAACAACGTCCTGGGCATGGTCGGTGCCATGCCCGAATCCGGGCTCCGCACCGCGCCGACCGAGGGCGTCCGAGACTTCGCCCAGCAGATCGAGCACGTGGTGCAGGGCAACATCGGCATCATCCGGTCGGGCTTCGACCGGCCGGTGCAGATCCCCGAGACGGACCCCGACGTATACCTGAACTCCAAGGCCGAGCTCGAGCGCTTCGTCAACGCCGGCTTCGACGTGGTCGCGGACCTGCTCGCCCAGATGTCGGACGACGACATGCACGAGGACACGCAGCTCTTCGGGCAGGCGACCGTGGCGCGCTGGAAGCTCGTCCAGACCGCCTACGAGCACGCGGTGTGGACGCTCGGCGCCACCGTGCCCTACCTGCGCCTCAACGGCGGCACCCCGCCCGGGTACAATCTGATGCCGGGGAATTGACCGGAAGACGCGCCGCGACATCTTGAGCGGCGGCGGGAGGACCCGCCGCCGCTCGCTCGTCCCATGAGATGAGCGAGGAGCCCGCCCCGACCGGGTCCAGGCTCCGACGCACCAGGCACCGGGAGTCGAGACGATGAGCCCAGGCTTCACAGCGCTGATGATGATCGCCGCCATGCAGGCGGCCCCGGCCCAGCTCCGCATCGACCCCGAACGGGCCGAGGTCGAGGTCTCGGGCACGACCCGGCTCGAGGCGCGCGCGCTCGACGGGGCCGGCCGGGTCCTTCAGGGGCTGCCCGTCCGTTGGATCGCGTCGACCCCCGAGCTCGCGAGCGTGGACCAGGATGGGCGCGTGACCGGCCTCAACGCGGGCATGGCGAGGATCACCGCGGTCGTCGGGGGCCGTTCGGCGTCGGCCACCGTGGTGGTGCGGGCCCTGCCTCCCGCCGAGCTGCGGCTCGAGGTGGGGACCGTCGAGCCCTTCGCGGGCCAGGTGGTGCCGGTGCGGGCGCGCGCCTTCGATCGGCTCGGCGGCCCGGTCGACGACCCCGAGCTCTCCTACCGGAGCAGCGAGCCGGACGTGGCCGGCGTGGATCAGGCGGGCCTGGTGCTCGCCCGCTCCGAGGGGGAGGTCCGCATCACCGTCTCCGGCGCGGGCGTGACGGCGACGACGACGCTGACCGTGCGCCCGGACCCGGGGGTCCGCTACGCACTGGCGCCCCTCGAGGCCCGGGTCCGCACGGGGGACGTGGTCCGCTTCACGGTATCGGCCGAGACCGCGTCCGGTCAGCCGGTCCGCACCTTCCCGGAGTGGTCGCTCAGCGGGGCCGGCGCCCAGGTCGAGGACGACGCGGGGCAGGGGGTGTTCGTCGCCGAGAAGCCGGGGACGTACCGCGTCACCGCCCGACTCGGCGAGAGGGACGTGGTGAGCGGCGTCGTGCGGGTCGAGCCCCGGGGAGCCGACGCCGAGCTCGTCCAGATCGGGCGCGGGCCGATCTCGGACCACCACTCGGGCGACGTGTGGGTGTTCGAGGGCGTGGACGGCCGGGACTACGCCTACATCGGCACCTTCCTGTGGGACTGGATGAAGGTCTGGGACGTCACCGATCCCGCGAGCCCCGTCCTCACCGACTCGATCCAGCTCGACGCGCGCCGCATCAACGACGTCAAGATCCATCCGAACAACCGGCTCGGCATCGTCACGCGGGAAGGCGCCTCCAACCGTCGCAACGGGATGGTGCTGCTCGACCTGACGACGCCGGCCCATCCCACGATCCTGTCCGAGTACACCGAGACGCTCACCGGCGGGGTGCACAACGTGTGGATCGACGGGGACACCGAGCTGGTGTACGCCGTGCACAACGGGACGCGCGCCGTGCACGTGATCGACATCGCCACGCCCGAGGCGCCCCGGGAGGTCGGGCGCTGGGGCATCGACAACGAGCAGCGGTCGCTGCACGACGTGATCGTCCAGGACGGCTACGCCTACGTGTCGTACTGGGACGACGGAGCGGTCATCCTCGACGTCGGCGCCGGCACGCACGGCGGCACGCCGACCGACCCAGCCTTCGTAAGCCAGTTCAAGTATCCGATCGGAAATACCCACGTGGCATGGCGTTACGGCCGCTACCTATTCGTGGGGGACGAGATCTTCCCCGCCGGCTGGGACGCCGACCAGCCGATCCACGCTCGGGGCTACATCCACGTCCTGGACGTCAGCGACATCGACAACCCTGTGGAGGTCGCCACGTACGAGGTTCCCGAGGCCGGAGCGCACAACGTCTGGGCCGAGGACGACCGGCTGTACGTGGGCTACTACCAGGCGGGGCTGCGCGTGCTCGACATCTCGGGCGAGCTGCGGGGCGACCTCTACGAGCAGGGCCGGGAGATCGCCGTCATCCGCACGACCGACGAGAGCACGACCACCCCCAACTGGCCGATGACCTGGGGCGCGCAGGTCTTCAAGGGGCGCATCTATTCCTCGGACCTGAACTCGGGACTGTGGATCACCGAGCTGCGCGAGCGGCCTCGGGTCGTGTTCTAGGGCCTCCACCCGCGCCCGCCGGGGCTCGGCGGCCGGCCGACC
>JBFFWJ010000441.1:0-3663 GCA_041570315.1 Longimicrobiales bacterium
AGCCAGCCCCGCGGGAGCTCGAGGCCCTCCAGGACCTGCAGCCGGCGGGCGCGGCCCGCGGGCACCGCGCGGGCCAGGGCGCCGGTCCCGTCCTCGCTGCGGTCGTCGACCACGATGATCTCGAAGGCCGGGTACTCGGACCGGGACAGGGAACGCACGCAGGCCTCGATGTTGACCGCCTCGTTCCGTGCCGGAACGATCACCGACACCAGCGGCCAGCCGCCCTCGGGTCGGGCCCCCGCGACCGGAAGAGGGCTGGGGATCTCGACCACGAAGACCACGAAGAGCAGGACGCCGAGCCAGGGGAGTGCCAGCAGGAACGGTGTCATGGAACGGCGGTCAGGCTCGGTGCGCGGGGTCGAGCTCGATGCACGGACGCCTCTAACTTCGGGCGCGCCGGCCCCGCCGCCAATGCTCGGGCCCGCCCCGACACCGCCCCCGCCCCGCGACGCCCCGCCGCTTCCCCGGCGGCCGACCCGGTGTCGACGCCCCCGGCGCGCGCAGGCGCCGACCCCTGACGCCGTCTCCGCAGCGAGCGATATTGCGGGTCGCGCCTCCCACGACGGAGTCGGCCGTGCCCGATCTCGACGAGGTGCGCGGCGAGTTTCCGATCCTCGCCCGCCGCACCTACCTGAACTCGTGCTCCCTGGGAGCCTTGTCGCTCCGCTCGGAGGCATACCTGCGCGAGTTCACCGACCGATGGCACGAGATGGGCGCGTCCGCCTGGTACGGACACTGGCTCGGTCGCGTCGAGGACCTGCGCGGCCGGGTGGCCGCCTTTCTCGACACGACCCCGCGGGAGCTCGCGCTGCTCCCCTCCACCTCGGCCGCGCTGTCCATGATCGCCGAGTCGATCCCGCCGGAGGGCAGGACTCGCGTCGTGTGCACCGAGCTCGACTTTCCCACGCTCGCCTACCAGTGGGCGGTCAAGCCGGAGATCGAGCTCGTGGTGCTGCGCAGCGAGGACGGCATCGGCATCGATCCGGCGCAGTTCGCCGAGGCGGTGGACGAGCGCACGCTCTTCCTCGCCACCAGCCACGTCTTCTTCACCACCGGCTTCGAGCAGGACATCGCGAAGCTCGCGGAGATCGCGCGGGCCGCGGGGGCCTACTCCCTCATCGACGGCTACCAGGGCGCGGGCCAGGTCGAGCTGCGCCTTCCCTCCACGGGGGTGGACTTCTACACGTCGGGGCCCCTCAAGTGGCTGTGCGGGGGCCCGGGGCTCGCCTACCTCTACGTTCGCGCCGAGCTCGTGGAGCGGCTGAGGCCCCGGATCACCTCCTGGTTCGCCGCCGAGCGCCAGTTCGACTTCGACCTGGAGAGCTTCGAATACCGGGCCGACGCGAGGCGCTTCGAGCTCGGCACGCCGGCCCTGCCCACGATCCACACCGCGCTCGGTGGCCAGGAGATCGTCGACGAGGTCGGGCTCTCGGGCATCGTCGCCCGCAACCGGGCGCTCACCGGGCACCTCGTGGCCTGCGCGGGCTCGGCCGGCTTCGAGGTGCGGGTGCCCCCGGCCGAGCGGCGCACGGCGATCGTGATGATCCCCCACGCCGACCCGGCCGGCGCGGTTCGCCACCTCGCCCGCCACGACGTCATCGTCGACCATCGCCCGGGCTTCGTGCGCGTGAGCCCGCACTTCTACAACACGGAGGCGGAGATCGAGCGATGCGTCGAGGCGCTGGCCTCCCTCCCCCGCTGACGCGGCCCGCGGTCGGCCGGACTCGTGCGGAGCTTGGCTAGCGCTTCGGCGTCCAACGGTCCGCGTCGCGCGCGCGGTACTTCTCCAGCACGCGATCGAGCGCGACGTCGAGCTCGATGCCCTGCTCGTTCGCGATCACCAGGAGGACGAAGAGCACGTCCGCGAGCTCCATCGCGAGGTCCTGCTCCGGCTCGTCGGCCTTCTTCGGCTTGTGGCCGAACCGATGGTTCATCTCCCGCGCGAGCTCTCCGACCTCCTCGATCAGCCGGGCCAGGTTCGCGAGGGGCGGCCAGTAGCCCTCCTCGAACCGGGAGATCCACGCGTCCACCTCGGCCTGGGCCTCCAGGATCGTGAGCGACTCCGCTCTGCCCTCGGTGTCGCTCACGGCACCAGCACCAGCTTGCCGAAGACCTTGCCGTCCTCGAGGATCTCGTGGGCCCGCCTCGCCTCCTCCAGCGGGAGGACCTCCTGGATGACCGGGCAGAGGGTGCCGTCGAAGACCAGCCGCATCACCTCGCGGAACTCGGTGGGCGACCCCATCGTGCTCCCGAGGATCGAGAGCTGCTTCCAGAAGACGAGCCGAAGCTCCGTGACTCCGCGCGATCCGGTCGTGGCGCCGGAGGTCACGAGCCGTCCGCGGACGGAGAGCGCCCGCAGGCACTGGGGCCACACCGACTCGCCGACCGTGTCGAAGACGACGTGCACCCCCCTCTTGTCGGTGTCCCTCCATACCTCCCGCGAGAAGTCGACCTCGAAGCGGTCGTAGACGACGTCCGCCCCGAGCTGTCGCGCCATGCCCGCCATCTCGGCGCCCCCGGTGACCGCGAAGACCTTCGCGCCCGCGCGGGCCGCGACCTGAAGCGCGGCCGTGCCCACCCCGCCGGACGCACCGGTGATCAGGACGCGCTCGCCCGCGCGCACCCGGGCGCGCCTCATCAGCGCCCGCCACGCCGTGACGAAGACGAGCCCGGCCGCGGCGGCCTCCTTGGCGTCGAAGCCATCGGGGAGCTCGAGGAGGTTGCGCGCCGGCACGACCGTGTACTCGGCGAACCCACCTTGCGTGTGCTCGCCGACGATGCGGAAGTGCTCGTCGTCGAAGGAGTCGCCACGCCCCTCGCCATAGTACCAGTCGTAGCCGAGCGAGGGATCGACGACCACCCGCAGCCCGAGAGGGACGTCCTCGGCTCCGGGCCCCACCGCGTCCACGACGCCCGCCACGTCCGAGCCGCCGATGTGGGGCATGGGGGTCTCGATGGGGAGCCCCCGCCGGACCCACAGGTCCAGGTGGTTCATGGCGGACGCCTCGACTTTCAGCCTCACCTCGCCGGGGCCCGGCTCGGGGATCGGCACGTCCCGGATCTCGACGACCCCCGGGCCACCGAACTCCTCGAACACCGCCGCGCGCATCGTCGTCGACATGGAGCATCCTCAGGGCAGTTGCGCTGACGCGCGAAGTCTAGAGGGGGGCCTGGAGGGTCACAACCGGCGATCCGTGGTCGCCCGCCCATCCTCCTTCTAGCTTCCTGTTCCGGCCGGGCGGTTCGCCGAGCAGCCGGCACGCCCGTCCCCCGGCCACCCCGCACACGATGTCAGACGCCGAGCACAGAGCCGACGCCGCCGCTCACCCGCTCCCCGGGGACGCGACGCTGGGCGGATACCTGCGCGTCCACGACCGGCCTCCGGCGTACGAGGGGTCCGACGGGCATCCGTACACGGTCTCGATCGAGGTCGAGCGGACGGCCGACCTGCGCGGCCCCTACGCCGGGTACCTCGTCTTCCCCCGCTGGGCCCGGACCGGCGTCGGCATCGTCGGGCACGTCGAGACCCGAACCCTCGCGCAGGGCTCGACGCGCGAGGAGACGAGCGAGCGGCTCGAGGGCATGAGCCTGCTCGAGGTCCGGGAAGCGCTCGAGGAGGCGATCCGGGGGCGGGCGGCCGCGGACCGGGACGAGGCCGACGAC
>JBFFWJ010000442.1:0-3660 GCA_041570315.1 Longimicrobiales bacterium
CGATGGCGCGACACGGGAGCGAGGCCCAGCGATCGGCCTGGCTTCCCCGGCTGGCGGCGGGTGAAGCCCTCGGGGCCTTCGCGCTCTCGGAGTCCGACGTCGGCAGCGACGCGTCGTCGATCGCGACGCGCGCGACGGCGGAGGGGGGCGGCTGGCGCCTGGATGGCGAGAAGCGCTGGGTCACGAACGGGGCGCGCGCAGGGGTCGTGCTGGTCTTCGCCAAGACGGCCGAGGACGAGGTCGGAGCGTTCCTGGTCGAGCCGGCCACCGAAGGCTACGACCGGGGCGAGCCGGAGCGGACGCTGGGGCTTCGCGCCTCCGAGACCGTGCCCGTGCGACTCGACGGGGTACGGGTCTCCGCCGAGGCCGTGCTCGGCCAGCCCGACGCAGGCTACCGGATCGCGCTCGAGGCGCTCGACCTCGGCAGGGTGGGGCTCGCGGCCCAGGCCGTGGGCGTCGGTCGAGCGGCGCTCGAGCACGCCACACGGTACGCCCTCGAGCGTGAGCAGTTCGACCAGCCCATCGCCCGCTTCGGAGCCGTTCAGGCCAAGCTCGCCGAGATGGCGCGCCGCCTGGCCGGTGCCAGGGCGCTGACCCGGGAGGCGGCGGCGGCGCTCGAAGCCTGGTGGGACGGCGCGGGGCCGCGCATGGGGCTGGACGGGGCCACGGCGCGCGCCGCGATCGCCAAGGTCTCGGCCTCCGAGGCCGCCACATGGACCGCCGACGAGGCGATCCAGATCCACGGCGGATACGGGTACATGCGGCACTATCCCGTCGAGAAGCTGCTGCGCGACGCCAAGGGTGCCGAGATCTACGAGGGAACGAACGAGATCATGAGGATGGTGATCGCCCGGGAGATCCTGCGGGACGCGGGCGACGTGAACGTATAGGCCAGCAAGAGCAACGATCGAGGAATCATGGACTTTTTCGACCTGATGTCGGAGCGTGACCACGAACAGCTCGTGCTCTGGAACGAGCCCAAGCTGGGCTATCGCGGAATCATCGCGATCCACGACACCTCGCTGGGCCCCGCGCTCGGCGGCACGCGCTTCTGGAACTACGAGAACGAGCGCGCCGCCGTGCTCGACTCGCTCCGGCTGGCGCGCGGCATGACGTACAAGGCCGCGATCACCGGCCTGAATCTCGGGGGCGGCAAGTCGGTCATCTGGGGTGACAACAAGACGGCGGACCGGGAGATGATCTTCCGGGCGCACGGGCGCGCCGTCGGCTCGCTGGGCGGTCGATACATCACGGCCGAGGACGTCGGAACGTCGCCCGACGACATGGAGTTCGTCTCGATGGAGACCGAGCACGTGGTCGGCCTGCTCGGGCGGTCGGGCGACCCCTCCCCCGTGACGGCCTTCGGCGTCTACCGTGGCATCAAGGCGGCGGCCGCGATCCGGTACGGGGACGACTCGCTCGCGAACCGCCACGTCGTGGTCCAGGGCGTCGGCCACGTGGGCCATTACGTCTGCGAGCATCTGGCCCGCGAGGGCGCCAGGCTCACGGTGGCCGACATCGACGCGGACGCCGTGGCGCACGTGGTCGAGGAGCTCGGGGCGCAAAGCGTCGCCGCCGATGCGGTCTACGACGTCGACGCGGACATCTTCGCGCCGTGCGCGCTCGGCGCCGTGGTCAACGACGACACGATCGGCCGTTTCAAGTTCGACGTGATCGCGGGCGCCGCGAACAACCAGCTCGCGCGCGGGAGCATACACGGGCCGGCGCTCCAAGAGCGTGGCATCCTGTACGCGCCGGACTACGTCATCAATGCGGGGGGGCTCATCAACGTGTATGGTGAGATCAACAACTGGTCGCGCCAGCGCAGCAAGTGGAAGGCGGGGGAGATCTACACGACCCTCCTGCGGATCTTCGAGCTCGCCAAGTCCGAGGGCATCGGGCCGGAGGTCGCGGCCGACAAGGTGGCCGAGGAACGGATCCTCGAGGCCCGACACCTGCAGCGGACGTTCATGCCATGATGGACCACCTGCGCTCCACGGATCCCGACGTCCACCGGGCGATCGTCTCGGAGGCGCGCCGCCAGGCCGAGGGGCTCGAGCTGATCGCGTCGGAGAACTTCGTGTCGCAGGCCGTGCTCGAGGCGATGGGCCAGGTCATGACCAACAAGTATGCGGAGGGCCTTCCGGGCAAGCGGTACTACGGGGGGTGCGAGTTCGTCGACGTGGCGGAGGATCTCGCGCGAGACCGCGCCGCGCGGCTCTTCGACGCCGAGCACGTCAACGTGCAGCCCCATTCCGGAGCCCAGGCGAACATGGCGGCGTACTTCGCCTTCCTCGACCCGGGCGACAAGATCCTGGGGATGAGCCTGAGTCACGGTGGCCATCTCACGCACGGGTCTCCGGTGAACTTCAGCGGGAGGCTCTTCGACGTCGTCGCCTACGGCGTGCGCGAGGATGACGGGCTCCTCGACTACGACGCGATTCGTGACCAGGCGCGGCTCGAGCGCCCGAAGATGATCGTCGCCGGTGCGAGCGCCTATCCGCGTCGGATCGATTTCGCGGCCTTCGGAGAGATCGCCCGCGAGACCGGCGCGCGGCTCCTGGTCGACATGGCCCACATCGCGGGGCTCGTGGCGACCGGACACCATCCCTCGCCGGTGCCGCACTCCGACGTCGTCACCACCACCACGCACAAGACCCTGCGCGGGCCGCGCGGCGGGCTCATCCTGTGCCCCGAGGAGCACGCCAAGGCGATGGACAAGGCGGTCTTCCCGTTCATGCAGGGCGGTCCGCTCATGCACGTGATCGCGGCGAAGGCGGTCTCGCTGCTCGAAGCGCTGCAGCCCGAGTTCAGCGAGTACTCGGGCCGGGTGATCGAGAACGCGCGGGCGCTGGGCGCGGGCCTGGCCGAGCGGGGCCTCCATCTCGTGAGCGGGGGCACGGACAACCACCTGATCCTCGTCGATCTCAGGCCGAGCCACGAGGAGCTCACCGGCAAGGATGCGGAGAACGCGCTGGAGGAGGCCGGCATCACCGTGAACAAGAACACCGTTCCGGGTGAGACGCGGTCTCCGTTCGTGACCTCGGGCCTGCGCATCGGCACGCCCGCCCTCACCACGCGCGGGATGGGCACCGAGGAGATGAGGCTGATCGCGGCATGGATCGCGGACGTCGTCGACGCCCCCGCGGACCCGGGTCGGATCGGCGCGGTGCGCGCGCGCGTCAGGGAGCTGTGCACGGCGTTCCCCCTCTATCCGGAGCTGGCCGCGGCGTCCTGAATACCCGCCCGACGAGCTTCGCACCTGGCGAACGGCCTGTCGGCAACACAATATCCGTTCATGACCGATCTGGAATTCGCCGACGAGGTGCTCGATCAGCTGCAGGAGAGGAACCCGCGCTTCCACGTGCGGTCCTACCTCTTCGTCCTGCAGGCGCTCCATTCGGTCCTGCAGTCTCTCGAGCAGCCCCGTCACATCTCGGGGCGCGAGCTCACCGAGGGCGTTCGGGAGCTGGCGCTGGGCCGGTACGGCCCCATGGCTCGCACCGTCCTCGAGTATTGGGGCATCCACTCCACCGAGGACGTGGGGCGTGTGGTGTTCGCGATGGTCGAGCAGGGCATCCTGATCAAGCAGGCAGAGGACCAACCCGAAGACTTCGCGGACGTCTTCGACTTCGAGGAGGCCTTCGAGGCGAACTACCC
>JBFFWJ010000443.1:0-3652 GCA_041570315.1 Longimicrobiales bacterium
ACTCGGCCGCCTCCCGCGCCCCCGCGGGATTGTCCGCGATCAGGTGCCGCGCCACTTCGCCCGCCATGCAGGCGGACGAGACGATGATCCCCTCGGAGTGGCGGGCGAGCACCTCGCGGTCGACCCGGGGACGGTGATAGAAACCCTCCGTGTACCCGATCGAGGAGAGCTTGATCAGGTTCCGGTATCCGGTCATGTCCCGCGCGAGCAGCACGAGATGGTAGTAGGCCCGCTCTCCCTGACCCGAGCGGGAGCGGTCGCGCCGATCCCCGGGCGCCACGTACGCCTCCATCCCGATGATCGGCTTCACCCCCGCCTTGCGCGCCGTCCGGTGGAAGGCCCACGCGCCGAACATGCAGCCGTGGTCGGTCAGGGCCAGAGCCGGCATCTCGAGCTCCTGGGCCCTGCGGACCAGGTCGCCGATGCGGTTGGCTCCGTCGAGGAGGGAGTACTCCGAATGTGTATGGAGGTGGACGAAGCTCACGTGCTGCGAGGTTCCTGGGGTGACGCTCGACGGGCCGAGGGGCGCGGACCCGATCATTCTAATCGACCCATCCACGAATGCCAGGCGCCCATCGGCGAGGGCCCTTGTCCGGGGCGCGATGTGGGCCGGAAATGTTGTCTAGGCGACGCCCGGTGGCGCCGGGGCGCGTGGGGCCCGGGCGCGTGGGGCCGTGACGCCGGGCACGGCGCGGCGCATGCGGACGCTCCCTTCCCGAGGGTCGGGTCGACGGGCCTCCGACGCCCGGGCGGCGCGGCCGGCCCCTGAAGCCGGACGGCGAGCCGTCAGGTGTCGCACACGAACGAGTCGAGGATGGTCTCGAGCTGGATCATGTACTCGTACTTCTCCTTGCCCGGAGCGTACAGCCAGGCGTCGACGAAATACGTGCGATCCTGGTTCACGCACGTCACGGCCCGGGTGATGAAGGGCCCACCGGCCGGCCATCCGCGCTCGGGCGGATTGCGCCACTGCGCCTGGACCTGCACGGTCTCGTGGCCCTCGTGCGCGAAGGCGCTCTCGAGCATCCCGTCGAGGATGATGTCCTGCGGCTCGGAGTAGTGGGCTTCCACGAGCCGCGCCCGCCAGTCGAGCAGCGCTTCGGTCGACACCGTCGCGGGGGCCGGTGTCGCCCACGTGACCACGATCTCCCGGATCAGCTCCGACGGGTCGGGGTTGTCGTTGCGGAAGACGAAGAGCGAGTCCTCCCGCCACCAACGGTAGACCATCGGGAGGCGGAACGCGAAGCCGTGCTCGAGCGAGAGGGTGTCGGCGAGCGCGGTGTCCACGCCGGACATGTACATGCGGTTGCGCGCGTACGCCCGGTACTGGGTATCGAGCAGCTCCGCCAGCTCGGCGATGTGCGGCAGCGCGTCCTCGTTCGCCCATCCGGTCGGCACGAGGACGAGGTTGACCGTCTGCCCGTTCGACCACACGTCGTAGATCTGGTGGATCCCGTCCGTGGTCACGGGCTCCCGCGCCTCGTCGAGGACCTCCTGCACCCACGGGTCCTCGCGCGTGCCGACGATGAGCATCTGGCGGAAGCGCCGCAGGTTCATCCAGTGCTCTCCGTAAGGCTCCTGGTACGTCACCGTGAACTTCTTCTCGTCGCGCACGGTGGTGATCGTGGTCTCGAAGGCGGCGTAGACGTCCTCGGAGAGCTCCTCCCAACGGTCGACCGGCATCACCGCGATGACGCTGTTCGCGTCGCCGTAGGCGAGCGCGGTCTCGCCGCACGCGGCGGCGAGCGCGAGCGGGGCGACGACGAGAGAAGCCAGCACCAGTCGCATCATGTCACGATCCTCGGCTCGAAGGGGCGTCCGCTGAAGATGGGCTCGGCCCGGCTCCCATACACTCCATTACGACGCCAGACGCCCGAGGTTGCGCTCGAGGAGCGCCTGGGGATCCGGCGGGCGCCCCATGAACTCGACGAACAGATCGTCGGGGTCCGCCGAGTCGCCGCGGCTCAGGATCGCGTCCACGTACCCTCGCCCGGTGGCCCGGTTGAAGATTCCCTCCCGCTGGAACCGGGTGAACACGTCGGCGTCCAGCACCTCGGACCAGAGGTACGAGTAGTATCCCGACGCGTACCCGCCGGAGAACAGGTGGGTGAACGACGTGAGGATGTGGAGCTCCGCGAACGACGGGTCGGGCGCGAAGCGCGCGAAGTGCTCCTCGCCGTAGCGCATGACCGTCTCGCCCTGGGCCGCGTCGAGCGTCTCCGGGGCGCGCTCGGCCGCGGCCGCCTCGCCGCGCAGGGTGGGCGCGAGCTCCTGGTGCAGGGCGAGGTCCACGGTTCCGAGCGAGAGCTGGCGCATCTGCGCCCATCCCCCCATGAAGCGTCGCGCCGCCCTCATGCGCTCGAACATCTCGTCGGGAAAGGGCTCGCCCGTCTCGTGGTGGCGCGCGAACAGGTCCAGGGCCTCCCGCTCCCACGTCCAGTTCTCCATGAGCTGGCTCGGCAGCTCGACCCAGTCCCAGGCCACGTGGATGCCGGCTCGGGACGGGATCTCCACACGGGACGTGCAGTGGTGGAGCAGGTGCCCGAACTCGTGGAACGTGGTCTCGACCTCGCGGTGCGTGAGGAGCGCAGGACGGTCCCCGTCGGGCGGCGTGAAGTTGCCGCAGACCACGCCGAGGTGCGGAGCGAAGCCCCCGGGACGGGGCCCGCCCGTGATGAAGTTGTTCATCCACGCGCCCTGCCGCTTCTCCTTCCTCGGAAACCAGTCCGTGTAGAAGGCGCCCACGAGCCGCCCGCCCTCGGCGAAGATCTCGTAGAAGCGGACGTCGGGGTGCCACACCTCGTCGATCGGCCGCTCCTCGATGCGGAAGCCGAAGGTGCGCCGCACGATCTCGAACATCCCCTCCAGGACCCGGTCGAGCGGGAAGTACGGGCGCAGCGCCTCGTCGTCGATGTCGTAACGGCGCTTGCGCAGGTGCTCCATCACGAAGGCCGCGTCCCACGGCCGCAGCTCGTCGATCCCGATCTCCCGGGCGTGCGCGCGCAGCTGCTCGACGTCCCGCTCCCAGTACGGCGAGGTGCGCTCGACCATGTCCGTCTCGAACTCGATCGCGCGCGCCCCCGTCCGGGCCATGCGCTCCTCGAGCATGTAGTCCGGATAGCCGTCGTAGCCGAGCAGCTGCGCGACCTCGTCCCGGAGCCGGAGGATGCGGGCCAGGAGGGGACGGTTGTCGAACTCGCCCTCCCGGCAGCGGGTCGCGAACGCGACCAGGATCTCCCGGCGCAGGTCCCGGTCCTCGCAGTACTTGAGGATGGGCTCCACCGACGGATAGTCGAGGGTCAGCAGCCAACCCGCCTCGCCCTTCTCCTCGGCCTTGGCGCGCGCGCGGCCCACGGCCGCGTCCGGCACGCCCCTCAGGCGCCCTTCGTCGGTCACGAGAAGCTCGTAGGCAGCCGTGGCGTCCAGCACGTTCTCGCTGAACTTCTGCTCGATCTTCGCGAGCTCCACGCGGAGCTCCCGCAGCCGCTCCTTCGCCTTCGGATCCAGGTCGGCCCCGGCTCGCCGGAACTCGCGCACGGTCTTGTCGAGGTGCCGACGCCGGATCCCGGTCAGCGCCGCCGCCTCCTCCGACTCCGCGAACGCCTCGAGCCGCCGCCACAGCTCCTCGTTCAGCGGGAGGCTCGACCAGAAC
>JBFFWJ010000444.1:0-3647 GCA_041570315.1 Longimicrobiales bacterium
CAGCCGCTTCGCGTCCTCCGGACTCCTGCACTACCGGAGGACGTATCGGGTCCTGGAGTGGGTCTGGCCCGAGTGGTACGCGCAGGCCAACTACGACCGCGCGCAGCTCCTGCGCTTCCGCACGGTGGTCGGGGGCGGCGCGCGCACGCCCGTGGCGCGCGGAGACTGGGGCCAATTCGGGGCGGGAACGGGGGTCATGCTCGAGCACGAGCGCCTCAAGCTCGACGAGGCCGCGGTGCATCCGCGCAGGACCACGACGATCCGCTCCAGCACCTTCCTGACGCTGCGCCTCTCCCCCGCCGAGCAGCTCGTCGTCACGTCGACGACCTATCTCCAGCCCCGCGTGGGGAACCCCGGGGACGTGCGCGTGCTCGAGAGCTTCCGCCTCGCCTCGCCGATCTCCGAGCAGCTGGCCCTCACGGTGTCCTTCGACATGCGCTACGACTCCGACCCGCCGGACGGCATCGCCCGTCTCGACACCACGCTGCGCACGGGCGTGACCTACACGTACTGACGCGTGTACCAGGAATCCGGGTCGCGATCACCGCCTGGCGCGCGTGCTCGGGCCGGCTAAGCTTCACCCTACGGAGCCGATTCGCTCCCCATCGTCCGGATTTCGACGTGGACACGGACTTCGACCGCCTGCAAGAGGCGCTTCCGCAGCGCTACACCCTGCTCGAGGAGCTCGATCGGGCGGGGCGCTCGCGCGTGTACCGGGCGCGTGAGGAGCTCCCGGACCGGGACGTCGTCATCAAGGTCTTCGACGAGGAGCTCTCGTCACGCCTCGGAGGGGAGAGCTTCGTGCGCGAGGTGGAGCTCTCGTCCCGGCTGGTGCACCCGCACATCGTGCCGATCTACTCGGCCGGGGAGGCGGGAGGGGCGCTCTACTACGTGATGCCCTTCATCGAGGGCGAGAGCCTGCGGGACCGGCTCGACCGGGAGCCCCGGCTCCCCGTCGACGAGGCGCTCCGCATCACCCACCAGATCGCCGGCGCGCTCCAGCACGCGCACGGTCGCGGGATCGTGCACCGCGACATCAAGCCCACGAACGTGCTCCTGCAGGATGGCCATGCCCTCGTGGCGGACTTCGGCGTGGCGCACGCGATCCGGGCGGCCGGCTCGAGCGGCCGCCGGACGGTCACGGACGTCCCCTTCGGCACGCCCGACTACATGAGCCCGGAGCAGGCGCGCGGCGATCGCGTCGATGCGCGCTCGGACACCTACGCCCTCGCCTGCGTCCTCTTCGAGATGCTCTCGGGCCAGCCTCCCTTCCGATCCGAAAGCCGGGAGGTCACCCTCGCGCGGCAGCTGGGCGACGAGCCGCCCTCGCTGCGGGCGCTCCGTTCGGCCGTCCCGGCCGGCGTCGAGCACGCCATCCACCGGGCGCTCTCCAAGGAGCCGGCGGACCGGCCCCGCGAGGTCTCGCACTTCGCCGACGCCCTGCTGGTCGCGAGCAACACGGGGGTGGACGCGAAGCTCGCGTTGGAGGGGGCGCGCCCCCGGAGCACGCCCGTCGGGCTCACGCTCCGTCTGGCCGGGGCGCTCCTGCTGCTGACCGTGGTCGGTCTCGGCCTCCGGGCCTGGCTCGGGGACGGCGACCTGGGCTCGCTGTTCGCGGGAGACCGCTGGGAGGCGTCGCTCGCCGTCATGCCCTTCGAGAACCGCACGGGAGATCCGAGCCTCGACAACCTGGGCCAGTCGCTGGCCGACGAGATCATCAACGTGCTCACGACCGTCCCGGAGGTGCGCGTCATCGACACCTACACGGCGGCGTCGCTCCTGAACGACAGCCTGGGTACGCCGCGCCTGCTCGACACCCTCAACGTCGAGCACGTGATCCACGGCTACGTGGAGACGTACGAGGGTGAGCTGGTGGTGAACGTGTCGGAGTCGGACCGCGGCGGCTTCCTCTCGCGCAGGGGGCGACACCGCCTCGACCGGGAGGACCTCGACGCCGAGCAGGTCGCGCTCGCCCAGTCCGTGGCCCGCTCCTTCCTCGCGCAGGTCGGTCTCGGATCGGGGCTCGATCTGGACGCGGGCGAGATCGGCCCGGGACGAGACGCGTACCTGACCGGGAACGGACTGCTCGGGCAACGCACACCCGAAGCCATGCGGGAGGCCATCGGCCATTTCCGCGAATCGATCGCCCTCGACCCGACGTACGCTCCCGCCTTCTCCGCGCTGTCGTCCGCGTACGCCCTCGCCGTCTACTACAAGTACGACGTGGGCATGTCGTCGTACGAGGCCGCGGCCCGCTCGCTGGTGGCCGCGGACTCCGCGATCGCGCTCGATCCGACCTTCGCCAACGGCTACTCCGCGCGCGGCTACATCCGGGCGCTGCTCGGAATCGAGATCGAGGGCGCCGAGGCGGACTTCGCGCGCGCGGAGGAGCTGGCTCCGAACGCGCCCAACGGCCCGTCCTGGTCGGCGCGCATCCTCGCCGAGAAGGGACTCGTCGACGAGGCGTTCCGCGAGGCCCGGCGCGCCCGGGATCTCGACCCGCTGCAGGCAGGACGAAGAACGGCGCTCGCGTCGCTCGGCTTCCAGCTCGGCGACTACGAGGTCGTCATCGAGGAGGCGCGGCAGGCCTATCGGCTCGAGGAGGAGCTGCTGCTCGCCAAGGCCTTCGAGGGTCGTGCCCTCGCGCTGACCGGGCGCGGGGTCGAGTGCCTGCGCATCGACTTCGGCGTCTACGACCTCGTGCAGGCCCTCTGCCTGCACTCGCTGGGAAGGGAGGACGAGGCGCGGGACATGGCCGCCGCGGCGGGCACGAGGCTGACCTCGAGCGGCATCGACGACGACCGCTACCTCGCCGAGCTCGTCGCCCAGGATCTCGCGAGCTTCTACGGGCTCGTCGGCGACGCGGCCAACGCCACGCGATGGCTCCGCCACGCCTTCGAGCTGTCACCCGCGGGCGTCGACGCCCGCATCCTCTACTCCGAGCTCTTCGAGGCGGTCCGGGACGACGAGGGCTTCGCCGCGGCGGTGACCCAGGTCAAGGCCGACGCCCGCGCCGGGGTCGACCGTGCCCGCACCCGCCTCCGCGGCGTCGCGGCGCCGTAGCGCGGCTTCGCGCCCACTGGATCTTCCCGCCCGCCGTGGACGTACGAACACGCAACCATCTCTCTTCGCTCCGGGCTCTCCATGCGTACCGCGACCGCCGTCACCGCCTCGCTCCTGCTGCTCGCGTCCGGGGCTCGAGCCCAGGAGGCGGAGGATGTGCTCGACGGCCTCAGGAACGGCGGTGGCTGGGTGTCCGTGGACCTCGAGGACGGCGTTGGCTCCGTGCGCACCGCCCGCGTGCCGACGCTGGGGATGACCGTCGCGGGCTGCCTGAACGTGTGGGGGGGACACTCGGGCACCTTCGAGATCCACGCCCGCGATCTGATCTCGGACACCTCCCTGGTCGTGCGGGCGGAACCCGGCTCGGGCGTGCCCTTCCGTCACACGTTCGGGGCGCAGGCCCAGCTCGAGGTCGAGTTCCGGTGGACGGAGCCGAGGGACACGACGCTCCTGATGTGGATCGGACTCGCCGTGGGACGGACCGTCGAAGAGGCCTGCGAACCCGTCTTCGGGCGCTGACCGCAGCGAGCGCCTACGAGGTCGGACGCGGCCGGTCCGCCCGCTCCAGGACCCGGCCCAGGCGC
>JBFFWJ010000445.1:0-3644 GCA_041570315.1 Longimicrobiales bacterium
CGGCTTCACGATGAATCCGTCGATGCCCTTCGCGGCGCAGGCTTCGACGAGGTGCTGTTGCCGGCTGTAGGCGACGACGGGGATCTCGCGGTAGGCTTCCGTGCGGCGCACGATCTCTACCGCGCGCAGGAAGAGGCCCGGCTCCTCCCCGCCCTCGGAAGACGGTGCCTGGGCCTCGGCCTCCTCGCCCGGCGTGGGCAGCTCGGCGGAAACCGCCTCGGGAGCCTCCATCGGCGGAGGCTCGGCCGGTTTCTCGATGCGGAAGACGTCGCCGCATTCGGTGCAGCGCGCACTCACCCCCCCCTCGGGGAGCTTGTTCGTGTCGATCGGGAAGGACGAGGAGCAGGACGGACAGGTGACGGTGATGACCATGGTCGGGTTGGTTTAGGATTCGATCTCGATCGGCTGGCCGCTCGCTCGGGGCACCGCGAGCGTCTCGGCTTCCTCCGCCGACGCGGTCGCGAGCGTGGGTGGCTGGTGACGACGGTCCACGACGTACTTGGAGCCTGGAAGCGACTTGGCGTAGCTCTTCATCTCGGCGGCCAGCTCGTTGATCTGGCCTGCGTGCTCGAACGACTGCGACTGGTTCGTGACCACCCCGATCGACAGCGCCATGAGCGGAATCCGGTGGATGTTGCCCCGCCGGTCCTTGCCGAGGAAGTAGCCCGCCCGGCGGTCCTCCTCGGTGTATTGGTACGGGATCAGCTCGTCGAAGAGCTGAACGATCGCGTCGCAGGTGGCCTCGAGGTGCTCCAGGGGAATGTTGAAGATGAAATCGTCGCCGCCGATGTGGCCGACGAACCCCCCCGGTGCGAGGCCCCGCACGACGTCCCGGAGGATCTTCGAGAGGAGTCGGATCACCCCGTCGCCGAACACGTAGCCGTAGCGATCGTTGAACTCCTTGAAGTGGTCGAGGTCGGCGTAGCACACGGCGAAGGGCTCGCCGGCGTCGAGCCTGGCCTGCATGTCGCGCGCGATGAGGTTGGTGCCGGGCAGCCGCGTGGTCGGATGCACCGACACGTCGCGGTCCGCCCGCTTCAGGACCTGCACCAGCCGCAGGAGCCGCTCCCGCTCGGGGAGATAGGCGCTCACGACCTCGTCGGCGCCGGCCTCCAGGAAGTCGTAGGAGCGTTCCTGGCCGGACTCGGACAGCAGGACCACGAGGGGAACGATCCCCGTGAACACGTCCTGCTTGATCGCGCGCGCCAGCTCGACCACCTCGTGCCCGGGCGAATCGCCCTCGAAGACGACGCAGCCCGGGTACGTGCGGTTGAGGAGCGCCCACACCTCGTCCGCGCGCTCGACCGCTACGACCTCGAGCCCGTTGTCCTGCGCGAATCGGGAGACGAGGTCGGAGGGCGAAGCGCGGCCGGGTCCGAAAAAGAGGATGGTTCGCTCGGAGGCCATGGCTTCTCGGCGAGAACGAAGCGCCTTTCGAGACGTTACCTCGCGCGGAAGGTGAGGTCAATCAGCATCTTCCGCGCGGCCTCGCGGGTGAGGCGGTCCGAGCTTGCGCAACAGGACGAAGTCGACGTGGCGCGCCTCCTTGTCGACCCGGGCCACCTGCACCTCGACGCGCTCCCCCAGACGGAACCTGCGCCGGCCCCGGTCGCCGACCAGGGCGTACTCCCGCTCGCGGAAGTGGTAGAAGTCGTCCGCGAGCCCGCTCACGTGCACGAGCCCCTCGACGAAGTACTCCTCCAGCGTCACGAAGAAGCCGAAGGCGGCGACGCCGGAGATCCGGCCCGCGAAGACGGCGCCGAGGTGACGCTCCATGAACTCGACCTTCTTGAGGGCCACCGAGGCCCGCTCGGCCTCTTCGGCCGCCTGCTCCCGGGCGCTCGCCCGCTCGGCGACCTCGACGAGCTCGTCGGGGTGCACGTACGGCGGCGGCTCCCGGTGGACCAGCGCGGCCGTCACGACCCGGTGCACGACCAGGTCGGGATAGCGGCGGATCGGGGACGTGAAGTGCAGATAGGCGGGTGAGGCCAGGCCGAAGTGCCCCAGGTTCTCGGTGTGGTAGCGGGCCTTCTTCAGCGAGCGCAGGACCAGCGTGGAGACCAGCGCCTCCTCGGGTCGACCCGACACGGCCGCGAGGATCTTCTGGACGTCCGACGGCTTCAGCGCCTTGCGTCGCGGCACCTGCAGTCCGAAATGCGACAGGAACTCGCCGAGCGCCTCCATCTTCTCGCGCGCGGGAGGCTCGTGCACGCGGTAGAGGCCCACGAGCCCGTGGGCCTCGAGGTCGTTCGCGACCACCTCGTTCGCGAGGATCATGTAGTCCTCGATCAGGCGGTGGCTCTCCAGGCGCTCGCGTCGCTTGATGTCCACGGGAGCGCCCTCGGCGTCCAGCAGCACCCTGGCCTCGGGGAGGTCGAGATCCAGCGCCCCCCGCCCCCGCCGATGGTCGCGCAGCGCGCGGGCGCGGTCGTCGAGGATGCGAAGCGCCTCGTCCATCTCCCGAGAGATCGAGCTCCGTCCCTCGAGCACCGCCTGTGCCTCCTCGTAGGAGAGTCCCGCCCGGCAGCGGATCACCGTCCGCTCGTAGCGGCGCTCGTGCAGGCGACCCTGGCGGTCCAGGCGCATGAAGAGGGAGACGGCGAAGCGGGCCTGCTCGGCCTCGAGCGAGCACACGTCGCTGGACAGTACGGCCGGAAGCATCGGGATCGTCCGGTCGACGAGGTACACGCTCGTGCCCCGCGCGAGCGCCTCCAGGTCGACGGCGCCCCCCGCCGGAACGAAGTGGGAGACGTCCGCGATGTGCACGCCGACCTCGACCAGCTCGTCGTCCAGACGCTCCACGGACAGCGCGTCGTCGTGGTCCTTGGCGTCGAAGGGGTCGATCGTGAAGGTGAGCAGCTCCGTCCGGTCGACGCGGTCCCGTCCGGGGCGCTCCGTGGCCTCCCGCGCCGCCCGTTCCGCACCCTCGAGCACTTCGGGCGGGAAGTCGAGCGAGAGCCCGAACCCGTACGCGACCGCGAGCACGTCGACCCCGGGGTCGGACAGCGCCCCGAGGACCCGCTCCACGGTCCCCGAAGCGCTCAACCGTCCCTCTCCGTACGACACGAGCCGGACGACGACGACGTCGCCCTCCTGCGCGCCGGCCTCCTCCCCCGGCGTGAGGAGCACGTCCTGGGTCAGGCGCACGTCGAGCGGCCGGACGTACGAGAGCCGGCGACCTCGGTGGAACGTGCCCACGACCGTCTCGCGCGCGCGGTCGAGCACCCGGATCACCGATCCCTCCGGGCTGCGCCCGCGCGGCCGATGCTCCACGCGAGCGACGACCCGGTCGCCGTCCATCGCCGTGGCAAGGCGCCGGGAGGGCACGAACACGTCCGAGCCCGGCCCGTCAGGGCGGACGAAGCCGTCGCCGTCGCGCGTCACCGAGAGCCGGCCCGTGACGAGATCGATCTGGGACGTGACGGCGTACCTGCCCCCCGCGACCCGGTAGAGCTTGCCGCTGCGCTCCAGCCCGGCGAGCACCCGCCGAAAGGCCCGGTATTCCGAGGTCGGGAGGCGAAGCTCCCGCGCGAGCTCCTTGGCCTTGAGCGGCCCGCGCTTCGACACCGTCAGGGCATCCAGGACACGGCGCTCGAGCGCCTTCGCCGGTCGGCTCACCGCACGATCTCGACGTGAAGCCCACC
>JBFFWJ010000446.1:0-3635 GCA_041570315.1 Longimicrobiales bacterium
GCGGAGATGTCCTTCTGCGACGTCCCCGGCGAGCACGGAGCCGAGCAGAAGGGGCTCTCGCCCCGTGGGCTGCAGCAGATCCGCGACCAGGAGGCGCTGTGCCTCGTGCTGCGGGACTTCGCGAACCCCGCGCTCGCGGCGGATCCGGACCCGCTCGGCGACCTCGAGGCCTTCCACGCCGAGTGCGTCTTCGCCGATCTCGAGATCGTGGAGAAGCGCCTCGAGCGGGCCCACAAGGAGCGGGCCGAGCCCCGGCTGGTCGCAGCCTTCGAGCTCGCCCGGGCAACGCTCGAAGAGGAGCGGCCGCTCCGGAGCGTGCCGGCGGGGGACCTCGACCGCTCGCTCCTGAAGGGGTTCGGCATCCTCACCGACCGGCCGCTCCTCGTGGCGCTGAACCGGAGCGAGGATCGGGCGGCCGAGCCGATGCCCGACGGCCTCGCCGCCCGCATCGGGAGCCTGGACGCCGCCGGGATCACGCTGTGCGCCAGCGTCGAGGCCGACATCGCGGCCATGGCGCCCGAGGATCAGGCCGAGTTCCTGGCGGACCTCGGGCTGTCCGAGTCGGCGCTCGCGCGCTTCATACGCGCCGCCTACGGCCTCCTCGACCTGATCTCGTTCTTCACGGTCGGTCCCGACGAGGTCCGCGCCTGGACGATCCGGCGGGGAACCGAGGCCCAGCGGGCCGCGGGCAAGATCCACTCCGACCTCGAGCGGGGCTTCATCCGAGCCGAGGTCACCCCCTACGAGGTCTTCATGGAGCACGGATCCGAGGCCGCCGTGAAGGAGGCGGGCAAGCTGCAGGTCGAGGGCAAGACGTACGTCGTCCAGGACGGCGACATCATGCACGTCCGCTTCAACGTGTAGCCATCAGCCGCTCCACGTCGTCGGCGCGGCGCGGCGCTGCCGCCGAAAGGATGACCGGATCCCCCTCGGTCACGAGGATGTCGTCCTCGATGCGCACCCCGATGTTCCACCACTTCGGATCGATGTCCTCGGCCTCCGGGATGTAGAGTCCGGGCTCCACCGTGATGACCGTGCCGGGCTCCAGCACCCCCCCGGTGCCCACGTCGTGCACGTCGAGCCCCAGGTAGTGGCTGGTCCCGTGCATGAAGAAGCGGCCGAGACCCTGGCGGTCCGAAGGGTCCACGATGAGCCCGAGCTCGGCCAGCCCGGCGGCGAGCACGCGCGAGGCCACCGCGTGCGGCGAGGAGAACGAGCTGCCCGCGCGAGCGACCTCGATCGCTTCCTCCTGAGCCCGGTAGACGAGGTCGTAGATCGCGCGCTGCTCCTCGCTGAACGTGCCGTCCACGGGAAGCGTGCGGGTGATGTCGGCCGAGTAGCCGTGGTACTCCGCGCCGATGTCGATGACGACCACGTCACCGGGCTCCGTGATCCGGCGGTTGGTCTCGTAGTGCAGGATGACCGAGTTCTCGCCGCTCCCGACGATGCTGGGAAAGCCGGGGTACTCCGCTCCCGCCCGCTTGAAGGCGTACTCGACGAGCGCCTCGATCTCGTACTCGGCCCACCCCGGCTCGACCTGCCGCATGACCTCGCGGTGCGACTCGACCGTGATGGCGATCGCCTTCTCCAGGAGCGCCCGCTCCTCGTCGGTCTTGATCATGCGCAGACGATCGAGGACGGCCCGCAACGTGGTTCCGTCGGGATGGCCCCGGAGAAGCTCGGCGCGCCGCTGAGCCCACTCCTCCAGGCCGCCCGATTCCACGAAGGCCTCGGCCGCCGCCCTCAGCACCGGATGCGAGACCGACGCGGGGCTGAAGCGTCCCATCACCGCCGTCCGCCGCACCTGCTCGAAGGATTCCGGCGTCTCCGCCGTGAGCATGCCGTTGACGACGAAGCCCGTCAGCCCGGTATCCGTGACGACCAGCGGCTCCACGTGCTGGAGGAGCGTCGTGAGCTGAGCCGCCAGGACCGAGCTTCGCGGCACGGCGTCGGGGAGCGGAAGGTGGTAGACCCGATGGCGCTCACTCTCCAGCAGCGGCGCCACGAGCTCGGAGAACCGGGTGGCGTCGACCGCCAGCTCGACGCCGAGCTGTTCCATCGCCCGCTCCCTCCCGAAGCGGCGCCCCAGCCATACCTCCTGATACGGGTCACGCGGCGGGACGAAAAGGATCTCGCGAACGGTCCGTCCGTCGATCTCCGCACCGCCGGGAACGAGCACGAGAGCCGAGCCCGGCTCCCCGCTCCCCGTGAGGTAGAGGAAGTCGCTGGACTGCCGGTACTCGTAGCTCACGTCGTTCGAGCGGGTCCTGGGTGGCGCCCCGAAGAAGACGGCGACCGCGTCGCCAGGCAGCGCGTCCATCACCGCTACGCGGCGCCCACGGTGAAACTCGGCGCTCGGAAAGTCGTCCTCGTAGCGGACGGGCGCGTCGGGCTGCTGGGCCCGCAGCCCACCGGGCGCGAGAACGAGGAGGGAAGCGGCGAAGACGCTGAGGCGCGGCATCGGAGGGCGGGGCGGAGGGTCGACGTGGGTGATCGACCCCGATCCTACCGCCTACGGGCCCTTTCCGTCCACGGCAAGGGCGGCCAGATTGTTCCGACCTTCACAAACGACGCGGGAGGATGGAATGGATCGTCGTGGCTTCGTGACCTCGGGCGCGGCCGCCGGCCTCGCCGGCTTCACCGGCGCGGGAGGAGCGCTCGGTGCGCTCCTGGCGCGGGCACCCGGGTGGGGACCCGGAAAGACGCTCGCCAACGGAGACATCCGGCTGAGCTCGAACGAGAACCCCCTGGGGCTCTCTCCCGCCGCGCGTGAGGCCGTGATCGAAGCCATCGTCGACGCGAACCGCTACCCGAACAACTACGGCGGACCGCTCACGGAGGAGCTCGCGCGCTACCTCGGCGTCCGCACGGAGAACCTGACCCTCGGGTTCGGCTCGACCGAGATCCTGCAGGTGTGCACGCAGGCCTTCCAGGGCCCGAACACGCCGCTCATCATCGCCGCGCCGACCTTCGAGGACGTGACCGACTACCAGGACACGATGCCGTTCGAGGTCGTGTCCTTCCCGCTCACCTCCGACCTGCAGCACGACGTCGGACGCATGCGCGAGGAGTCGAAGAAGCGGCCCTCCGTGGTGTACTTCTGCAACCCGAACAACCCGACCGGCACGATCACGTCGTCGCGCGACATCGACGCGTGGATCGCCGAGGCGCCCGAGACCACGGTCTTCCTCATGGACGAGGCGTATCTCGAGTACGCCGACGACGACGCATTCTGGCCGGCGCTCAAGTGGATCGAGGACAAGCCGAACGTCGTCGTGATCCGGACCTTCTCGAAGATCTTCGCGATGGCCGGGCTGCGTCTCGGGTACGCGGTCACCCATCCGACGACCGCCCGCCGCCTGCGGGAGCACACGGTCCAGAACAGCCCCAACGTGCTCGCGGCCGCCGCCGGCATGGCGTCGCTCAAGGACGAGGGGCTGGTCGAGCGCTCGGTCGCGATGAACGCGGAGGCGAAGTCGATCGTCGTCCAGACGCTCGACGAGCTCGGCCTCGACTACCTGCCGACGAACACGAACTTCATCATGCACCGGATCAACGGTGATCTGCCGACGTATCGGAACCGGATGGCCGACGCGGGGCTGCTGGTGGGACGCAACTTCCCGCCCATGCTCGAC
>JBFFWJ010000447.1:0-3633 GCA_041570315.1 Longimicrobiales bacterium
CACCGGGGCCCCCTCGGCTCGTCGGCGCGAGCCCCTCGCCGGGCTCGCGTTGCGTCAGCAGTGCTCGTCGTAGGCGGCTCGGAGGTCCGCCGCGATCTCCGCCGGGTGCCGGCCTTCGATCTGGTGGCGCTCCATGAAGTAGGCGAGCTCGCCGTCCTTGAAGAGCGCCACCGAGGGGGACGAGGGCGGATAGCCGGTCACGTACTCCCTCGCCCGATCCGTGGCTTCCATGTCCTGGCCCGCGAAGACGGTCGCCAGGACCTCGGGCCTCTTGTCGCTCTCGAGGGAGTGCGCGACCGCCGGCCGCATCATCGCGGCGGCGCATCCGCACACGGAGTTGAAGGCCACCAGCGTCGTCCGCTTCTCCGCGGCGAGCACCGCGTCGACGTCCTCGGGCGTCCTCATCTCCTTGAAGCCGATGCGCACGAGGTCCTCGCGCATCGGTGCGATCATGATCTCAGGGTACGGCATGTACGGCTCTCCTGCTCACACGGTCGGTTCGGCCACGACCCCTGCGACGGGATCTCGCATGGCACCGTCCGAAAAATACCGACCGCGACCCGGCTGTCCACAACGTGCCTCCCGGACCGGGCTGTCCACGACGTGCCTCCCACACGACGAGCCTCCCCAACGAAGTGCCTCCCACACCGTTGCGGCCGGCGGGAGAATCGGGCGACTTTGAAGGGCGATGCGCCCATCCACTCAGATCGTTCGGCTTTCGGTGAACGGCGACCCGTACGAGGTCGGCGTCCCGACGCATTTCACCCTCCTCGAAGCCCTGCGCTACGTCATCGGCCTCACCGGCTCGAAGCAGGGGTGCGACAAGGGGGACTGTGGGGCGTGCACCGTGATCGTGGACGGCCGCGCCACGCTCTCGTGTCTCACGCCGGTGTGGGAGGCCGAGGGCTGCGGGGTCGTCACGGTCGAGGGGCTCGCGAGTCCCGACGGGCCGCACCCCTTGCAGGACGAGTTCGACCGGAACGGTGCGGCCCAGTGCGGCTTCTGCACACCCGGCATCCTCTGCTCCGCGGCCGCGCTCCTGCAGAGAAGCGCCGCGCCCACGCGGGCGGAGATCCGGGAAGCCTTGTCCGGAAACCTCTGTCGTTGCACCGGTTACGCGAAGATCTACGACGCGGTGGAGGCCGCGGCCGCGCGGGTCGCTCGAGAGCCTCCAGCCGGGCGTGCGGGAGAGCGAGCATGAAACCTATCTTGTTGTCCGACTTCGTTTTACGGCGTCTCGCCCGGGATCCGTGCGCCGGCTGCGGGACGGTCCTCGCGACGGAGCCGCGATGACGGACCATCGTAACCTGCAGTCTGACTTGCATTTGATAGGATCGGCCCAGCGCAAGATCGAGGGCCTCGACAAGGCGACGGGCCGGGCGCTCTACACCGACGACATCTCGCTGCCCGGGATGCTGCACGGCAAGATCCTGCGCAGCCCCCACCCGCACGCGCGCATCGTCTCGATCGACACCGAAGAGGCGCTGGCGCTGGCGGGCGTGCACGGGATCGTCACGGGTCGCGACATGCCGACCACGTACGGCATCATCCCGTGGACGCCCGACGAGTATCCCCTCTGCGTCGACCGCGTCCGGTACGTCGGCGACGGGGTGGCGGCGGTGGCGGCGGTGGACGAGGAGACCGCGGTGCGGGCGCTGTCGCTGATCCACGTGGAGTACGAGGAGCTCCCGGCCTTCCTCGACCCGCACGAGGCGCTGGCGGCGGACGGTTCCTCCCCGTACGTGCACGACGCACGCCGGCCGGGCAGGAACGGCAACGTCACCAAGAAGGTGCATCTCGAGTTCGGTGCGGTCGACGAGCGGCTCGACGCGTCGGACGTCGTCGTGGAGGGCGAGTACTTCTTCGAGGGCACGACGCACACCCCGATCGAGCCGCACTGCGCCATCGGCCACTGGGACGGCGTGAGCAGGCTCACGGTGTGGTCGGCGACGCAGGTCCCCCACTACCTCCACCGGGAGCTGGCGCGCGTCCTCGACGTCGACCCGGCCCGCGTTCGGGTGCTGCAGCCGCTGGTGGGAGGCGCCTTCGGCGGCAAGAGCGAGCCCTTCGACCTCGAGTTCTGCGTCGCGAAGCTGTCGATGGTCACCGGCCGGCCGGTCAAGATCCTGTACACGCGCGAGGAGGTCTTCTACGCGCACCGGGGACGCCACCCCTTCCACATGCGCTACCGCACGGGCGCGACCCGCGACGGCAAGCTCACGTCGGTCGACGCCGAGATCGTGCTGGACGGCGGCGCGTACGCGTCCTTCGGGCTCGTGACCACGTACTACTCGGGCCAACTCCTGTGCGCTCCCTACCACATGCCGGCCTACCGCTTCGACTCGACGCGCGTGTACACGAACAAGCCGGCGTGCGGGCCCAAGCGGGGACACGGCTCGGTGCAGCCGCGATTCGCCTTCGAGGTGCAGATCGACAAGCTGGCGGAGGAGGTCGGGCTGGATCCGATGGAGCTCCGTCGACGCAACTTCATCGGCTCGCACACGCGCACGGTCAACGAGCTCCGCGTGACGTCCAACGGCTTCCTGGAGTGCCTGGACGCGGTCGAGCGGGCCAGCGGTTGGAAGGAGCGCTTCCGCGAGCTCCCCTTCGGCCGCGGCCTGGGCGTGGCCGGATCGACCTACATCTCGGGCACGAACTACCCGATCTATCCCAACGAGATGCCCCATTCCGCCGTCCAGATGCAGGTCGACCGGAGCGGACGGGTCTCGGTGTTCAGCGGCGCGAGCGAGATCGGCCAGGGCTGCGACTCGCTCGTCGCCTACATCGCCGCCGAGGAGCTCGGCGTCCCGCTCGAGCACGTCCGCGTGATGCGGGGCGACACGGACTTCACGCCGGTCGACCTCGGCGCCTACTCGAGCCGGGTCACCTTCATGCTGGGCAACGCCGCGATCGACGCCGCGCGCAAGCTGGCCGACCAGGTGCGTGCGGCCGTCGCCCGGCACTGGGAGGTGAAGGCGGCCGAGGTGCTGCTCGCCGGGGGCCGGGCGCTGTGGGCCCCGGACACCGAGCGCCAGATGCCGATCGCGGAGGCCTTCACCCTCGCCGAGGCGGCCTTCGGGACGCTCGGCTCGACCGGGTGGTACGACACGCCCAAGGACGTGCACGGCGACTACCGGGGCGGGACGATCGGCGCGTCTCCCGCGTATTCCTTCACGGCGCACGTCGCCGAGGTCAGGGTCGACGTCGAGACGGGCATCGTCGAGGTCGAGAAGATCTGGATCGCGCACGACTGCGGCCGCGCTCTCAACCCGGTGCTGGTCGAGGGGCAGATGGAGGGCTCGGCCTACATGGGCTTCGCCGAGGCGCTCATGGAGGAGCACGTCTTCAAGGATGCCGACCACGGCCGCGCCGGCCTGCACAACGCGCCGTCCCTGCTGGACTACCGGATCCCGACCAGCCTCGACACGCCGGAGCTCCAATCGCTGATCGTGGAGTCGATCGACCCCGAGGGACCCTACGGTGCCAAGGAGGCGGGCGAGGGACCGCTCCACCCCTCGATTCCCGCGATCGCCAACGCGATCTACGACGCGGTGGGCGTGCGGATGGACAGGCTTCCCTTCTCGCCGCCCAACGTGTGGCGGGCGCTGGAGGCGGCGCGGGCCGAGGGCCGCC
>JBFFWJ010000448.1:0-3626 GCA_041570315.1 Longimicrobiales bacterium
AGGATCCCGCGGATCGACCGCGGCGAGCGAGGGGGCGAGGTCACGGGGCACCGCGAGCCACTCGGGGTTGGCGCGCACCATGTGCGTGGGGCTTCGGGGAAGCTCCGCCGGCCCCCAGACGAGGTGCGTGTTGACCCACGCGTGCACCGCCATCCCTCGCTTGTGCGCCTCCTCGATGACGAACTCGAGCGGGTCGAAGTCCCGGGAGGCGCGCATCGGCTCGGCTCGGGGCTCCAGGCTCGAGCGGTAGAAGGCGTCGGCGCGCCCCCGGACCTGCACGATGAGCGTGTTGATGCCGGCCTGCGACGCGCGCTCGACCATCGCACGCGTGGACTCCTCGCTCGTCATCGTGAAGCGGACGACCCATAGCGCGCGGACCTCGTCGAAGGAGCGCTCGAGTCGCTCCCGCGTCTCGCGCACGTCGATCCTCGGGCGCGGGTCGGGTGGTGGCGCGTCGACGGTCGGCGAGGGCCGCTCACCCGGACCGGGCGCGATAGGGCCGCCGACCATCGTGCACGCGACCAGCGCGAGGGGTGCGGCGGCGCCGATCACGTGCCGCGCCCCCCGGAGTCCGACCCCGCGGACCCGAAGCCCGACCGCGCCGAGCCGCGTCGCGGGCGGCGTCATCGCCGCGCCCGGAAGAAGTCCCTCAGCAGCACCGAGGCCTCCTCCGCCATCAAACCGCTCGTGACGTCGCATCGGTGGTTCAGGCGCGCGTCCTGCAGGAGGTTCTCCAACGACCCCGCCATACCCGCCTTGGGGTCCGGGGCGGCGAACACGATGCGCGGGATGCGCGACAGCACGATCGCGCCCGCACACATCGCGCACGGCTCCAGCGTCACGTAGAGCGCGCAATCGATCAGGCGCCAGTCCCCCAGCGCCGCCGCCGCCGCCCGGATGGCCACCATCTCCGCGTGGGCCGTCGGGTCCGCGTCGCTGATCGTGCGGTTGTGTCCCTCGCCGAGCGCCTGCCCCTCGAACACGACCACGGCGCCGACCGGCACCTCGCCACGCTCTTCGGCGAGGCGGGCGAGCCGGAGAGCGTACGCCATCCAGCGCCCATCGTCCGCATCGCGGGCGGCTGCGGTGAGCCGCGCGTCGGGCGAGGCGGGCTCGGGCACCGTGTTCGGGCCGGTCAGTGTGGCGTGAGGTTGACCCGGCCGGCCTCGTCCATCCGCCGGAAGAAGCCCGTCACGCGCCCGATCAACCGGAGCGACTCGGGGTCCTCGACCAACGCCTGGTCCCCGCCGGGCTCGAGCGCCTTCAGATACAGACCCTTGCCGTTGCGCTCCAGGCGGTGAAAGCAGGAGCCCGTTCCGAGCTCGGCGACCACGACGCCACCGTCCTCGACCTCGTCGAGCGAGGTGGGGCTGACCAGCACGAAATCCCCTTCCGCCACACCCAGGACCGCGAGGTCTCCCGAGCCGGCTCTCACGATGAAGGAGCCGTTCTTCCCTCCGAGCCGTCGGTCCACGGACAGGTGCATCTCCGCGATGGCGCGGGACCGGTCGAGGGGCATCTCCGCGAAGCACGGAACCGAAACCGTGTCGGCGCTCAGGTCCATTCCGAGGATCTTCACGCCCCGAGAGCGAGACGGGTCCCGCTCGAGAAAGCCCTTTTCGGCGAGGGCCTGCAGGTGCTCGGAAACCGTCTTGGTGCTCTTGATCCCGAATCTCTCGCCGATCTCCCGAATCGAGGGCTGGTAGGTATTGGCGCGCAGGTACTGGACCATGAAGTCGAGGATCTTCCGCTCGATCTCGGTGAGCGGCTCCACCTGCCCCAGGGCAGTGGGTGTATCTCGCTGCGCAGCCGTGTCGGATCTCGCCAACGTTCAACACCTGGAGGGGGGAGCCAGATCGCGCCCTCGTTCGCGGAGGGCGCTATCCTAATGTGCGGCTCGGAAAGGTGTCAAGAAAGCCTTTTCACGGCGCCGCGGATGCGCTCGATGCTCCCGCGAACACGCTGCGCCACGCGCTCGGGACCCAGCAGCGTGAGCACGTCGAAGATGCCCGGGCTGGCCATGTTGCCCGTCAGCGCGACCCGCAGCGGATGGATCAGCTGACCGGCCTTCAGGCCCATCGCGTCAGCCTCCGCTCGCAGCTTGTCCTCCAAGTCTCCCTTCGTCCACTCGGACCGCGTCAGCGCCTCGAGAGCGTGCTCGAGGCGCTCGACGGCGGCCTCGGGCTCCTTGAGCCAGTGCTTCGCCACCGCGTCCGGATCGTAGTCGAGCGAGCTCACGACGAAGGGGCGCGCCTCCCTCACCAGGGCGTCCACGGTTCGCACGCGCTGCGTGAGCACGGCCAACAGGGCCTCGGCCCACGCCGCGTCGGCGAGCCGGGCCAGGTCGGCCTCGTCGACGTCGGAGAGGTGGCCCCGGAGGAGGTCCACGAGCTCGCGGGTCGGCTTCGCGGCGAGATGCTTGCCGCTCAGCCACTCGAGCTTGTCCATATCGAAGACCGCGCTCTTCTTCAGGATACGCGCAGGATCGAACGCCTCGATCAGCTCCGCAAGCGTCATCACCTCCCGGTCATCCCCCGGGCTCCACCCCAGCAGCGCGAGGAAGTTGACCATCGCCTCCGGCAGGATGCCCTCTCGCTCGTACTCCCCGATGGCGGTGGCTCCATGGCGCTTGGAGAGCCGCTTGCCATCGGAGCCCAGGATGAGCGGAACGTGGGCGAAGGCGGGCTCGTCCAGGCCCAGCGCCCTGTACAGGAGAACCTGCTTGGGCGTGTTCGACAGGTGATCGTCGCCGCGCATGACGTGCGTGATCCGCATCTCCGCGTCGTCGGAGACGACGGCGAGGTTGTAGACCGGCGTGCCGTCGCTGCGCAGGATGACCAGGTCGTCCACGTCGTCGTTGCCGAAGCGCATCTCCCCGTGCACCAGGTCTTCGAAGCGCGTCTCCCCGTCGGGCACGCGGAACCGGATGGCGAATCGCTCCCCCACCTGCGCTCGACGCTCCGATTCGGCCTCTCCGAGCGCCTCCGCCCTCTCCCGCGCCACGCGGCTCGGATGCATGCCACGCCGGCGCGCCTCCTCGCGCACGTCCTCAGGGTCGGAGAAGTCCCGGTAGGCCTTGCCCTCGCTCAGGAGCCTGAGCGCGGCCCGGCGATGCCGATCCACGCCCTCGCTCTGGAAGAACGGACCCTCGTCCCAGTCGAGCCCGAGCCAGGACAGCCCGTGCAGGATGGCCTCGGTGTGCTCGGGCGTGGACCGGTCCTTGTCGGTATCCTCGATGCGGAGCACGAAGACGCCCCCCTCCTTGCGGGCGAGGAGCCAGTTGAAGATCGCGGTTCGGGCGCCTCCGACGTGCAGGTAGCCCGTCGGGGAGGGCGCGAAGCGGAGGCGCATCGTCACGCGTCCAGCCTCGTCTCGAGCAGCGCCCGCACCGTCTTCGGATCCGCGGCACCGCGACTGGCCTTCATTGTCTCCCCCACGAAAAGCCCGATGAGGTTTCGGTTTCCGCCGCGGTATTCCTCGACCTTGTCCGGCCAGTCGGCCAACACGGCGTCGACGATCGCCGCCAGCACGTCCCGGTCGGTGACCTTCCCCAGACCCATCGACTCGACCAGCTCCGCAGCTTCGCCCCCGTCCTCGACCATGCGAGCCAGCACGTCCTTGGCGGC
>JBFFWJ010000449.1:0-3614 GCA_041570315.1 Longimicrobiales bacterium
ATGCGCACGCGCATCCCCCCGCCCTCGAGCGTGCGGGGCTCGCCGCGCGGGGGCAGCCAGCCGTCGGCGATCGTGCGCGGCGAGGCCTCGTCCCCGGCGAGCGACACGACGTCGACGGGCCGCGTGGTCGGCTCGGCGGGCGCCGCGCCCGGACCGGCGCTCATCATCATCATCGTCGCGCCCCCGCCCGAGACGACCGCCTCGGCGCCCGGATAGGGCGCGAGCTCGCCGAGGCGCACCACGCCGCCGCCGCCGCCCATCGACACCATGCGCTCGAATCGCCCCTCGGCGTCGAAGAGCTGGTACGCGCGATGCCCCATGTCGGCGACCACCAGGCGCCCGTCGGGGAAGACCGTGAACTCCGCGGCCATCCGGAACTCGCCCGGGCCCTCGCCGGGGCGGCCGGTCTCGCGGACGAGCCGCCCCCGGCGGTCCACCTGCACGATCCGGCTCGACTGGCGGTCGAAGACGTACAGGTTGCCCGCCGCGTCGAAGGCCGTGCCGGCGACCTCCCCGAACGTCTCCCAGAGCTCCCCGTCGATCGAGCCGACGCGGTACACCTCCTCGAAGTCCGCGCCGAGCGGCCGGTCCTCCGCCGGCAGGTCGACCACGTCCTGCGCCCCGGCCGCGGCCGCCAGCAGCGCCCCGGCGAGCAGCGCTCCGGCCGCACCCGTCGTTCCCCGGATCGCCCTCACGACGTCACCTCGCTCTCTCGGATCACGGCACGATCTCCGACGAATGTAGACGAGGACGGCGCGCGGGAGGTTGCCGCGTCGCGCCCGCCTCCGCGTCCCGGCACGACGCCCGCCTCACCCGCCCCCCAGGCCCGGAAGCCGGAGATGCTCGGCCAGGAAGCGCTCCATGAGCTCGATGCGCGTGCGCCTCGTCTCCTTGTAGCGGCGCAGGCCATGGTCCTCGTCGGCGAGCTCGACGTACTCGAGGAGGTGCCCCTTGCCGAGCTCCCGCATGCGGGCCGCCCACACCTGCGACTGCCGGGGCGGCACGGAGCCGTCGCGCAGGCCCTGGATGAGGAGCTGCGGCACCTCGACCGCCTCCACGAAGTTGACCGGAGAGCGCCGGTGGTACTCGTCGGGGATCTCGTCGGGCGGGCCTCCGAACTCCGAGCGCTCCCGTACCGGGGTGCGCCCCGCCGTCCACGCCCGCCCCGACGCCCCGAAGCGGTCGATGGCGAGGAGCCGCCAGTCGCTGACGGGCGCGCGGATCACCTGCGCCTCGAAGGCGTCGGGCCGCTCCGTGGCGATCACGAAGCTCATGTACCCGCCGCCGCTTCCGCCCCACGTCGCCTTGCGCGTCATGTCCACGTAGCCCAGGGAGCCGAGGAAGGGGACGACGCGCATGACGTCGTCGAGCTCGACGCCGCCGTAGTCGGCGACGTGGAGGTCGTGAAAGCCGTCGCCGAAGCCGCGGCTGCCGCGCGGGTTGGGCGCCACCGCGACGAACCCGCGGCTCACGAAGTACTGCGTGAGCAGGCGGAAGGAGTGGTTCCACTGCCCGGGGTGGCCGTGCAGCCGCACGAGCACCGGGTACGCGCGCTCCGGATCGATCTCCGCCGGCGCCCACAGCATCCCCGGGATCGGGATGTTGTCCGCGGCCGGGTAGGAGATCTCCCGGGCCTCGGGGAGCCGCGACGGGTCGATGCGTCCCATCGAGCGGGTGATCTGCCGCGGATCGCTTCCGTCGGGCCGCACCGTCCAGAGGTCCGCCGTCCTCTGCGACGTGCTCTCCAGGAAGGCGACCCTGGACCCGTCCGGGGAGAAGCTCGGCGAGGAGCGCCAGCCCTTGCCCCGGCTGACCACGCGGGCCTGCCCGCCGCCGTCGGAGCGCGCGACGACGACCTCGCGGCTCATGCCGCCGCCGTCGTTGCGCAGGTACACGAGCCAGGCGCCGTCGGGAGACCACGCGGGCGAGGCGTGCTCGCTCGGCTCGTACGTGATCGGCGTGACCCGCCCGGTCTCCACGTCCACGACGCCGACCTGGGGGAAGCCGCTCGCTGCGTTGGTCACCGCCATGCGCGTCCCGTCCGGCGACCACACCCCCCCGCCCATGGAGCCGTCGAAGGTGTCGCGCACCAGGGGGCGGGGCTCGCCGAGCACGCCGTCCTGGACCACGATCTGCCCTCCGCTCGTGTAGGCCAGCTTGCCGTCGGACGACCACGAGGCCCCACGCTCCTGCCCCGGACCCGGGCGGAGGAGACGGGTCCACGACGGGTCGTCGAGATCCATCAGGTGGATCTTCGTCCCCCGGCCGGTGCGGGCCCAGAAGGCGAGCGTGCGGCCGTCGGGCGCGGGCGCCGGGCCCGTCTGGATCACCGCGTCGTGGAAGGTGAGGCGCTCGGCCGGCCCGCCCTCGGCCGGCATGCGGTAGAGGTTGGTGTACGCCTGGTAGTAGCGCGCCTGCGCGAAGTAGAGCGTGCGGCCGTCGGGCGAGATCGTGAGCTGCTCCACCGGCTCGGGCCTCTCCCCCTCGGGGGTGCGGCTCAGGAGGCGGGGCTCGCCGCCGCCGGCCTCGACCCGGAAAATCGCGTCGGTGCCGGTCGGACCCGCGTCGCTCGTGTAGTACAGGAAGCGCCCGTCCGGGGACCACAGGTACGAGCTCACCTCCGACACGGTCATCCAGTCGTCGAGCGTGTACGTCTGGGCGTGCGCGGAGGCGGCCGAGGCCAGCACCGCGCCCGCCGCGATCCAGCGTGCGGTCGGCATGGGATCCCTCCCGGCAACGGGCTTCGAGTGCCGCAAAGTGGAGGCGGAGCGCGCCGCGCGCGACCGGAGGGCGACGCTCCCGCGCCCACGCCTTAGATTGAAGCGACCGTTCCCGCGACCCCCGCCCGGATGATCCGAGACCTCCTCGAGCGCACGATCGAAAAGCGGCCGCCCACGATCCGGTTCGAGGGCCGGATCCTGCACCTGCTCGACGACGCCGAGCTCGTGCGGGCCCAGCTCTACGAGGGCGCCGACGTCCAACTCACCGACGAGCTGCGCGCGCGGCTGCGCGACCAGATCTCCACCGACGAGATCACGCCGGCCTACATCTGCTTCTTCTACGACGAGACGCTCGGCGACTTCCCCTACCTCGGCCTGCGCACGACGAACCGCGCGACCGGGGAGACCGAGTACCCGGTGCGGCGCAACGCGGTGCGCGAGGGCGGCTTCGTGTGCTCGGTCGCCGGCAAGCGTCGCGGCAAGGGGAGCAGCCGCGAGGCGAGCCCGTACGCCGAGCTGCACGCCGGCGTGCGCGTGGTCGTCGCCGAGAGCATCGAGCGGATCTACAACGAGAACTGCCAGAACCTCGGCGTGCTGACCACGACCGACTTCGGCATCCTCGACCGCATCCGCGCCGGGGAGGAGATCGCGCTCGAGGAGTTCACCCGGGGCACGGACGACATCACCCGCCAGATCATCGAGCACGGCGGGCTCTTCGAGTTCAACGTCGCGCGCCTGCAGGGCCGGGTGACGATCCCGCGGACCGCGGCGCAGGGCGGGACCCCGCCGGCGACGCGCCCGATGACGCTCGCCGAGAAGATCTTCGCCCGGCACCTGGTGACCGACGCCGCGAAGGGCGAGACCGGGGTGGCGTGGGTCCGGCCGGGCGACGCC
>JBFFWJ010000450.1:0-3586 GCA_041570315.1 Longimicrobiales bacterium
ACCTCGACCAGCCTGAATCCACCGGGCGACGCACCGGCAGCCTCGGGGGAGGAGGCGGCAAGGCTGGTGCGAGCGCTCGGAGGGGGCGACGTTTGGATCCTCGATGCGGGAACGCTGCCGCCCTCGGGTCCGTCGACGGTGGTCGACTGCACCGGCCCCGAACCGGTCGTGATTCGGGAGGGGACGGTGCCGCTCGACAGACTTCGCTGCGCCATCCCGGAGATCCATGCACGATCGTAGGGACGATCCGTTCCGTATCCTCTTCGTCTGCACCGGAAACACGTGTCGCAGCCCCATGGCCGAGGTGATCGCGAGGAGGCGCGCGTCCGAGCTGGGGTGGCACCACCTCGAGGTGCGCTCCGCGGGGATCGCGGCCTTCCACGGGAGCCCGGCGTCGGGCGGCGCCCTGCGCACCGCTCGCGCCCACGGGCTGGACCTGTCCGGCCACGCGGCGACGCCGCTCACCCGCGACGTGCTGGACTGGGCCGATCTCGTGCTGACGATGTCGGAGACCCACCTCATGCGCGTGGCGGAGCTCGAAGGCGGAGGGCGGGCGGCGTTGCTCACCTCGTTCGCGGGCGGTCGCGACGACGGTGACCGCTCCGCGTCGGTGCCCGACCCGGTGGGAGGCCCGGACGAGGAGTACGAGGCGACCTTCCGGCTCCTCGACGGGCTGATCGGCCGCGTCCTGGAGCGGCTGGGGCCGGCGGTCGGGCCATGACGATCACCGCGCGCACGCGCGTGTTGGCGGTTCTGGGCGATCCGGTGCGACACTCCAACTCGCCGGAGATCCAAAACGCCGCGTTCCAGGCCGCCGGCGTCGACGGCGTCTACGTCGCGGTCCGCTGCGCGTCCCACGATCTGGACGGCTTCATGCGGGGCCTGGCGCGCGCCGGCGGGGGCGGAAACGTCACGCTTCCGCACAAGGAGAAGGCGGCCACGCTCCTCGACGTGCGCAGCGAGGCGGTGCGCCGAACCGGCGCGTGCAACACCTTCTGGGGCGACGACCAGGGTCGCCTCCACGGGGACAACACCGACGTGGCGGGCTTCCGGCGGGCCCTGCGCGCCTTCCACAGCGGATCGCTCGGCGGCGCCCGCGCTCTTCTGCTCGGCGCGGGGGGGGCGGCGCGCGCTTCGCTCCTGGGGCTTCTCGAGGAAAGCGTCGAGGAGGTCGTCCTGTACAATCGGACGGCGGAGCGCGCCCGTGCGGTGGCGCGGCGCATCGGGGGGGAGAAGGCCCGCGTGGCGCGGACCGTTCGAGAGCTCGACGGCCAGGACTTCGACCTCGTGGTGAACGCGACGAGCATGGGTCTGGAGGAGGGGGATGGGTCGCCGCTCGACTTCTCCCTCCTGAATCGCGCGGGCGCGGCGATGGACCTCGTCTACGGGCCCGAGGCCACGCCGTTCGTGAAGGCCGCCGAGCGCCACGGCATTCGCGTCACCGACGGAGCGGAGATGCTCGTGCAGCAGGGGGCCGCGGCCTTCGAGCGATGGTGGGGCGTGCCGGCTCCCTTGGAGGTGATGCGCCGGGCCATGGAGAGCGTTCGGGCGGCCTCCGCTTGACGCCGTCGTGGGCCGCGGAGCTGCTCGACCTCCTGCTTCCCGCGGGCTGCGTCGCCTGCGGCGGGTGGATCGGGCGAGCTCCCGAGCTCGTCTGCTCGACGTGTCGAACGCGCCTGCGGCCCGCTCCCTGGCCGCGCTGCCGCCGCTGTCACCATCCGCGCGGCACCGGTCGTCCGGAGGCCGAGGGGTGTCTGCACTGCGAGGGGTGGCCGAACGAGCTCCGGGCCGCGCGCTACGCGTACGCGCTGGAGCCGCCGGCCTCGGACCTCGTCCACGCGCTCAAGTACGAGGGTTGGCGGGAGCTCGCCGGCTTCATGGCGGGACGGATGTCGAGGCTGCTGAGGGAGCCGGCCGGTAGCGCGCCGGCCGACCGACGTCGGATCGTCGTCCCGGTGCCCACCACACCCGGTCGCCTCCGGGCCCGCGGCTACAACCAGGCCGATCTCCTCGCCGAGAGGCTGGCGCGGAGTACGGGCCTGCCCTGCCGGCGACCGCTCCGGCGACTCGAGGGGGCCACGTCCCAGACCTCCTTGAGTCCCCTCGAGCGGCGCGAGAACGTGCGCGGAGCCTTCCGCCTCCTCTCCTCCGGCGCTCGAGCGCTCGCAGGTGCGCACGTGGTCCTCGTCGACGATGTCCTGACCACCGGAGCGACCGCGAGCGAGGTGGCGGTCACGCTCTCTTCGGCGGGCGTCTCGTCGGTGACGCTGGTCGCCTTCGCGCGGGCGCTGCCCGACCCGACCCGGGCCGCCGCCTGAAGGCCCCGGCCGGGTCGGCCAGGAGTTACCTTTCGAGACAGTCTTCACGACGACTCCAACGACGACATCGGGAGATCCAACAGCTATGGCGATCCGTGCAGCGATCAACGGGTTCGGGCGGATCGGGCGCAACGTCCTGCGAAGCGCCAAACAGTCCGGACAGAGCGACATCGACTTCGTGGCCGTCAACGACCTGACCGATGCGTCGACGCTGGCGCACCTGCTCCGCTACGACTCGGTGCACCGCCGGTATCCCGGAACCGTCGAGGTCACCGACAGGGGGCTGCGCGTCGACGGCGACGACATCCTCGTCCTGAGGGAGAGGGATCCGGCGGGGCTGCCCTGGGCCGACCTGGGCGTCGACATCGTCGTCGAGGCGACGGGGATCTTCCGCGACCGTGTCTCCGTCTCGAAGCACCTGGAGGCGGGCGCCAAGAAGGCGATCATCACCGCTCCGGCCAAGGACGAGGACGTCACGATCGTGCTCGGGGTGAACCAGGGCATGTACGACCCCGATGCCCACCACATCATCTCGAACGCGAGCTGCACGACGAACTGCCTCGCTCCGGTCGTGAAGGTGCTGAGCGACTCCTTCGGGTTCCGACACGGCCTGATGACGACGATCCACGCGTACACGAACGACCAGCAGATCCTCGATCTGCCGCACAAGGACCTCCGGCGCGCGCGGGCGGCCGCCATGTCGATGATCCCCACCACGACCGGGGCGGCCAAGGCCACGGGGCTCGTCCTTCCGGAGGTCGCGGGACGCATCGACGGGATGGCGATCCGCGTTCCGACGCCCGACGTCTCGCTCGTCGACCTCGTCGCCGAGCTCGAGCAGGACGTGACCCCAGAGCAGGTCAATGCCGCGTTCCGGGCGGCGGCCGCGGGGCCCATGAGCGGCGTCCTCGGCGTGTCGGAGGAGCCTCTCGTCTCCGTCGACTACACCGGCGACCCCTACAGCTCGGTGGTGGACGCGCTGTCGACGTCGGTCATCGACGGTCGCATGGTCAAGGTCCTGTCCTGGTACGACAACGAGTGGGGCTACTCGTCGAGGGTGGTGGACCTCGTCGGCTACGTGGGGGAGCGGCTCACGGCAGCCGTCGGGGCTTGAGCCGACGGGCGGGGGGTGCCGTGGGCGGGGGGTGGCGCGGCCCCCGGCTGACGGGCCGCCCCGCGCCAACGCGGGCTCCGGAGCGCCCCCGGCATGTAACGGCGAGCCGGTGGCGGTCGTAAAGCACGTTGTCGGAGCTTCCGTCCGGAGTCCT